>NZ_JACSLJ010000001.1:680485-870223 GCF_018618085.1 Exiguobacterium sp. s141
CTCGTTGACCCGTCGGATAGATACCATTTACCTCTAGTTGATAACTATCTTCACGATACATTGTAAAGTCTGGACCAACTACCTCAATTCCAGACATGACATTACTTAAATCTTCAATCACTTTTACTAAAACTTTTGAAAAATTAGAACCATTTTTTACTGTAACTGTAGCATATCCATACGATGCATCTAATGGAACTGTAACAAGTCCCGTTCCACTAACAGTCACTCTACTGGTTAAAGAACTGGTATAAGTAGTGTTCAAAGAACTAGATATGTTTTCTGACGAACCGTCTGAAAACAACGCTCGACTATTAAGTTGAATATTTCCACCTTTGAATAATTCGACTTCTGAGGGGGAACTTACTATTTTTTCTATTGAAGGTGTACCAGTTAAATTTATTTCGATCGAAGCCGTCAAGTCTTTGTATCGTACTGCAATTTTAGTTTTTAAAACAGCATCAGTTAAATTCTTAATTAGTCCGTTAGAATCAATAGATATTAATTGGGGGTATTCATTGACGTACGTAACACCGTTACCAGAACCACTAATATCATATAAGTTACCATTGATTTCAGCTGAGACATTAAGCTGGTGAGACGCCCCTTTAGAAAGTGACAAATTTGATGGAGATACTATCAGCTGATTTCCCTTTTCGTATTCTCCAGGCACTAAAACTTTAATTCGTTTATAGAAGGCACCATATTTCACGTCAATAAAGTATTCTCCTGGAGCGAGGTCCGTGCTTGCAGTAATTACTCCGGTTTCATCAACACTTAGTTTTTCTGTATTTGTAGAATATATGGTGCCAGTTTTCGTTGCACTAACATCAATTTTACTTCCATCTGAATAATTTAGATACGTCGTGAGCGCTTGAGTCCCACCTGGGTTAATTTCAATTTGTGAGTAATTAGAATCAATTCCAAAAGGAACTACTGGTTCTAATGAAATTAATCCTCTAACAGTAAAGTTATAGGGGCTAAAGTCTCTCTTATTGCTCGCATACGTATTCAATTCAGAATTATATATAGTAATATCGTTGAACTTCGCATCTCTTAATGTCATCGAACGCATTGTCCATTTACCTAACTGGTCATACTGATCAATCGGGATTTCCGCGTAATACCTTCCGTCACTTAGTCTACTGAATTGGAGATTAAAACTTGAATTATCGGGTTTTAAATATGTTGCACTTACTGAATACACTCCAGATAAATTATCATTGACAGTAGCTATTAACTTGTAGATAGCCATCTTTGAAGAGACCTGGGTGAGAGACCTTTCTAAACCATCCAACGTTGGAGGTGAAAAATCGGGAGTCGTGTTGATCACTTTAAAACTATCGACTTCCATATCAATTTTTTCAGTGGCAGTTGGGTAAAACAATGAATTATAAACCGTTTTTGCATTCCATCCATCACTTAAATATACAGAAGAGATTCTCCAAGTTCCTAACTCTTCAAATTGATTTGGATAAAAAGAGCCTTCAAATGAATTGGTGGCAGCTTTGTATGTTAGATATGATGTAGTGCTAGTTCCTCTTGGAGTTGTAAAGCTTACATATACCCGATCCACTCCCAGCATATTATCTGTCGCTTCTACTTTTACTGATAACGGCATTGTAGGAGAAACTAAAAAGTCTCCTGTCTCAGTATTTACATTGATTGTGGATAATGTGGGCGCTTCAAAATCGTCTGGACGTACAACCGGTGGTCGTATCTCAGTCCCTGATACTACAAAAACATTTTTTGAAAAGTCAAACGTCTTAGAATAATTTGAATCGTTCGAATAGTATGTAGTTCTGTTATTTTTGTTATCTGTTAGTTCAACAGTATTCAACTTCCAATTTCCCACTTTTTCGTAACGATCTACCGAAAATAAACCTTCAAAGAAATCTCCTTCTTTTTTCTGAAGAGATACATATTTGGTTACCCCTGAATCATGTCTAAAAACTGCTGCGACTGTTTTTACACCAGATAAGTCATCTGTGGTTTCGATTCTAAATTTCTGAGACTGCGTTGGAGTAACTGTGGCTTCATTAATTTCTACAGCAACTAAAGTGGGGGCCGTAGTATCAGGTTTGGGATCTTCAATAATAATATCCATTGCCTGAACTATTGGAATAAACACCATCATGAAAATCACTAATAATGTTATAGTCTTCTTAATTTGTACATTCATAGTATCACAATCCTTAATTTGTATTTTTTAAATTAAATAATGAATTATATTCCATTAGTAGTATCGGATGGGAATAAAAAAAATTAAGCAAAAAGTCACTATTTCTAAAAAGAAATAGTGACTTTTTGCTTAATAAATAAGTTTTTAAATTAACGTAAGAGTTGAAGTACTGCTTGGGGTTGCTGATTAGATTGGCTCATCATTGCTTGAGCAGCTTGGTTAAGGATGTTGTTCTTTGTGAAGTTCATCATCTCTTTAGCCATGTCTACATCACGGATACGTGATTCAGCAGCTTGAAGGTTTTCTGCGCCAACGTTCAAGTTGTTGATTGTATGCTCAAGACGGTTTTGAGTAGCCCCTAGGAGTGAACGACCTTTAGAAACAGACTCGATTTCAGTAGAAATTGTTTCGATTAATGCAGTAGCAGTCGCTGAGTCTGCTACGTCAGTAGCAGTCAAGGCACCTACGTTTGTTTCAACATCTGTCAAGTTGATACCCATAGTTGCAAAGTCAACGCTCATTGTTTGACCATTGTTTGCGCCTACTTGGAACGTTACAAGGCCTGCACCGTCTCCAGCAGAAGCATCAAGTAATTTTTGTTCGTTGAACTCTGTATTGCCTTTAATGCGTGTGATTTCTTTTCCAAGCTCAGCCAATTCGTCGCCGATTGCACCACGATCTACAGCTACGTTAGTGTCGTTTGATGCTTGAACAGCAAGTTCGCGCATGCGTTGAAGAATTGAGTGAGTCTCGTTCAATGCACCTTCAGCTGTTTGAATCATTGAGATACCATCTTGTGCGTTTTTCGAAGCCATATCAAGACCGCGAATTTGTCCGCGCATTTTTTCAGAGATTGCAAGACCTGCAGCATCGTCACCAGCACGGTTGATGCGAAGACCTGAAGATAATTTCTCCATCGCTTTACCAGTTTGTGCTGTGTTAAATGACATGTTACGGTGTGCGTTCATCGAGTTAAGGTTGTGGTTAATAATCATTGTAATTTCCCTCCATAGGTTTGAGTTTTTTCCGCTCTTCCAAATCCATTTGTCCGAGCATACAAGGCTTAGGCCGGCCCCTCACCTTGTATTAGTTGGTAACGTTTTTGCGTTTCCATACTCTATATCGGAGTCATTGCGAATCTGTTTAGTGTTTTTGCAAAATTTATTCTCAAACTGTGTACTTCTTCTCATTCCGTGTACAAAAAGGAATCTCCACCTTTTAGTCCCGACACTGTCCGAGACTTATTAATGTCCCCTTTCACACACTCCTCAATCACACACAAAAAAAACGCATGCTTACGCATACGCTCTACTCTCATTATTCAGTTATAGTTACCACTTCAGGGGTCAGCTCTTCAAACAGTTCTTTCGCCGCCTTAGCAATCACCTTCGTCGTTGTCGCATCATACGCGCCCCCGATGACACCTCCGACTAGCGGAACCATCTTCCCTAGATTGACCACACCGGTGCTCCCAAACTTCGTTACCAACTTAAATCCAACTTTTTGATTAATCTTCCGAACGGTCGCCGCTGGAATCTTCTTAATCATATTGACGGTCAGTTTCTGTCCGACCTGAACGCCGGCTTTCCTAACTACTTCGCCGGCTGCCTTTCCAGTCAATGCAATATAGACGAACGTCCGAATTTGATCATCCTTCAAGTCGTATCCTCGCATGACGGCAATCGCTGCAATCATACGCATTTGAATATAAAGTACCGATCCGACATTCGCCGGAATTGCGACCGGCATCAAAATCAGGCCGCTCACTCCTGCCAAGAAACCGCTCGTCCCGCATGCGGCTAACTGCGTCGTGATCAAGCGATCGATCCCTTTTTCAACGCCATACTTCCGCGTATATTCCTCCGCCAGTTCATACGCCGTGTCCATCGTCGGGACACCATTCAACGACTTCTCATACGTCCAATCGAGTAATTCATTCATTTTCTCGACGGTTAATTCGTTCACCTTGCCGACGTTAAATTTCTCCACCCTGGTCACCCCTCAATTACGAATACACTCAGTATACGCCATAACGCTCTGTCAAATCGTTGTCTACAGAAAAACGACCCATCGCTGGGCCGCTCCTCCTTACACTTCTACTTTCACTTGCTCCGTCTCGTTCTGCAAACTCTCCGCGACACGGACGAGCTCCGTCATCGCGCCGTTCACTTCACCAAGGCTCGCCGCCTGTTGGCTTGCCGCTGTCGTGACTTCCGTCGCGTAGCGTGATGCCTCTTCGACCATGCCGACGATGCCGGCCGAGTTCGTGACGACCGAGTCGATCTGTCCGCGCGACTCATCCAAGAGCGCATCGACCGAATGGACGTGGCTGTACACTTCGTTCGCCGAGTTGTGGATTGACGCGAACGCGCCGCCTGCCTTTTCGACGAGACCGACGCCCGTCTCCACTTCCGCTTTCACGTTCGCCATCGATGACGACGTGTCGCCGACGAGACGTTTCACGTCGACAATCAAATCGGTGATCTCTTGCGTCGAGTTCGCCGTCTGTTCCGCGAGCTTCTTGACCTCGGCCGCTACGACCGCGAAGCCGCGTCCATGTTCGCCAGCCCGTGCCGCTTCAATCGACGCGTTCAAGGCGAGCAAGTTCGTCTGCGCTGAGATATCGCTGATGACGTCCGTGATGCGCGAGATCTCGCCTGTCATCTCTGTCAACTTGCTGTTGAGTGTCGATGATTGCTCGACCTTGCCGGCAATCGCATGCATCGCATCGACCGACGACGAGGCGAGGCCTTTGCCGCTCTCGGCCTCTTGTTGCATTTCACTTGCTGAATTTAGAGCCGAGCCCATCTCGTTACGGATATTCTCCATCGTCCGGGCGACGGCCCCGAGCAGATCCATCGAGCTGTACGTCGCGCTGACGTTGTCCTCGAGCATCTTGTTCAAGGCGTCCATCGCTTGACGGATGTTCTCGCCGGCGACATTGCCTTCTTGGACCGCTGCCGCAATCTCTTGCGCCGAACCGGTGAGCTGGTCCGCTGTGTAGCGCATGTTCGTCCCTTGTTCACGAAGGTGTCCGACCATGTTGTCCATCGAGAGAAGCAGACGGCCCATCTCTGAACGGTCTGTCGTCGTCTCGTCCGCGAACAGGACCGTCAAGTCGCCGTTACCGACTTCGACCGCCTTTTCCGACGCCAATTCGATGGCCTTGAGCGGGCGACGGGCGATTAAGTAGATGACGGCCCCACCAATCCCTGAAATAAGCAAGGCCACGGCCGTCCCGACGAGCATGACCTGCCCTTTCTCCATCTCAAGCTCGGTGAGCAGCAAAAGCGTGATCCAGCCGACCGCTCCGCCCGTGATAAAGGATGTGACCAAAATCCAAGCGAGCAGTTGGGTCGTAAAGTTTTTGAATAGCTTCACTATGAGTTCCTCCTCTTATGTCTTCATCACCTTTTATATCGTCCGAACCCCAGCTTTTGTATAGCGTTTTCAGTTGAAGTTTTGGTCAATGAAAAAACGCCCTCGTCACCGAGAGCGTCTTGATTAAAAACGGTCATCTTCTTTTGTCATGTGCACCTGTTCGCGCGGGGTCATGAGTGCGTCGATTGCGAGGGCGATCGCGGCGGCCCAATGTAGCATCATGCCGAGGAACGGGATGAACCCGAGCACCGATGCCGTAATCCCGACGAGTGCCCCGACCGAAATTCGTTTCAGCCGCGACAGCGACACGACGAGCAAGACGATGTGGAACACGAGCATGAACCCGAGCGGTGTGTAGCCCATGCTGATGATGAACAGCCCACCGAGTGCTGGGATGCCGAGAAACGCCTCAAAGGCGGCCCCGAGCCATTTCAAATTCCGAACCATTTATCTCACCTCACAGTTCTAATAGATAGAACTCATAGCCGCCGTTCTCTGCGAACCCGGCCCGCTTGTAAATCTCGAGCGCGGCCTTGTTCTCCGTCTCGACGTCGAGCTCAAGCTTCGTCCGGCCCATGCGGAACAGTTGCTGGACCATCTGCTTCAACATCTTCGTGCCGTAGCCCTTGCCCTGCTCGTCCGCCTTGACGCCGAACGCATGGATGCTGCCGGCATCTTCGCCCGATAGGAGCGCGCGGATGATTCCGACCGGACGACCGTCGACTTCACCGATGTACGTCACGCGGTCCGGTGTGTCGATCTGTTGATAGATGTTCTCCGTCACGTCGACCGGGTCACCGAACGCTTCAGAGAGCGTCTCGATGATAAGCGGACGGTCGGCGTCCGTCGCCTCGCGGAGCGACACCTCGTCCGGCTTCAAGAACAGCTCGGCTTTTTTGAGCACCAAGTTATATTCCGAGAACTGATACGCCGCGCCAAGACGATCGATGACCGCTTTGCCGTCCTTCGATTTGCGATCGATGACGAACGTGAACGCCTCACAACCGTTCTGTTTCGCATCCTGTTTCGCCGTTTCAAAGAGTGCCGTGAAGACACCTTGCTTCCGGTAGTCCGGATGCACGAGCGCATTCACTTCATACTCGTTCGGGAGATATGGGAAAAGTACCATATACCCGACGAGCGCATCATTGTCATAGACGGCGTAATCGTTCTGACCGACCGCCACATGTCCGAGTTTCACGTCAATCTTGTCAAATGCATTGACCGCTGCCTCGAGCGCCGCCACCTGTTCTGCTTGTCTCACTTCTTCTACTGTCCAATTCATGTGATCACCTCACGTCATATTGTAGCATAATCGAAAAAGCCCGCCGTAGCGGGCAGGCTCATAACGTACGGAACTCGAGCTCCGGTAATGTCTCGAGCAGTTCGGCAATCTCGTCCGTGTGCGCCTCGGCACCCGGGACGGCCTCGGTCGGTTCGACCCAGAAGAACGTCTTGTCGCTCGCACCGAGGTAGTTGCCGTAGCCGACTTCCTCTGCGAACGCCGCTTCCGATAGTTCACGGTCAATCAAGTCCAAATGGAACAACAACTGGTCGTCGCCGTCCTCGACGTTATAGTAGAGGTCGAACGTGCCGTAGCTGTTCTGATCGCCGACATCGACGACGTCCTGCGCCTTCTCGATATAGACGTCCCCACGCTCAATCGCCTCGACGATTTTCGACGGGAGAATGATCTCATAACCGAGCTCACGGTCACGGATCGTCTGCGTCGTATCGTCAGTCCGTCCCCGGGACGAGACGACACCGACCGTTGCGACGAGGGCACCCGTCACGCCAAGCGCGACCGCCCATTTCATTGTTTTATTCATCTGAACCACTCCTTCTGTGAAGTCTGTCATGACTTGATTATCTCATATCTCATCGAGCGTACACTAAATATTCTGAAAAAATGTTTTAGGATGCGTTGACGCACGTCCATCAATCCCATACGATGAAGATATCGTATTATAGAAAAGAGGAACTGATATGTCAAACGAACAACAATTGTCACGCGCACAGCTCGACGCGCTCTTAAAAAACGTCTTCGCCCTTCAAATCCCGGTCATCGAGAAGTTCATGACCGACTTGTTCAGAAAGTACGTCTCGACAGCGTCCACGTTCAAACAGGACATGGATACGATGAAAGCGACAGAATGGCATAAGCAGTTCTTCGGTCAGAAAGTGATGCCGCACTTGTTCATCGAGAACCTTGGCTTCGGCGCGTCGTTCCGTCATCAGGAGCAAGACAAAGTCGTCAAAATCCCGGACAATATGACGGTCGTGAAACCGGACTCGGACGACCAGATTGAAGAGATTCTCCAAAACCTCGACAAGACGATGGCGTCGATGGACAACATCAAAAACAAGGGACTCGTCAAAAAGTTCTATAAAGAGACGCTCGAACTCATCTGCCAGCTCGGTAGCCGGACTGGGATGATGGACGAGTTTTATGAGCAAGTCAAAGGCAGCTTGACGAAAGCATGACCTTTCATCCACGTCCACGGACGTGGATTTTTTTAATGACCGTCCCGCGGCTCGAACACCGCCAAGCGCTCGATATTGGCCAGAATCGGCTTTGCCTTCCCAATCAACGTCTGTGTCGTCTCAAGCGACAGCGATTGTTGATGCGCTTCCATACTTTCCCACACCTCATAGACGACGATCGACTCGTCATCAAGCGAGACATTCACCCGGTACGCCGCGCACGTCGGCTCTCGTTCCATCGCCGTCGCCGCCTCAAGCAAAATCGCGAGCAGCGTCTCGCGCTCACCTGGTACGGCGGTCAGTTTCCCAATCAATCCATAGGACATGTTCATCCCTCCTTCCCATATCGATTCGTCACTGGTACGACAGTCTCCTTTACGTTGAATTGGCTACGACTATGCAGCACGACCCCGACCATGACGAGCGAGATGCCGATGAGGGATAATTCCGACGGCAGATACGCTTGCAGGAAAATCAATTCGCCGATGAGCGCGAACAGCACCTCGAGCGCCTGAGTCGCCTCGACCGTGGCCAGTCTCCCCATATCGTGTTTGACGAGGTCGGTCGCCTTGAAGAAGAGCACTGTCGCGACGACGCCCGATAAAAGGGCGACGAGCAGCGTCTGCGTCAGTTGCGAGCTCGAGGGCGCACCCGTCGTCAGCGCGTAGCCGAACAAGAGGAGCCAGACCGGGAGCGAACCGATACACATGCCGAGGATGCGCTCGAACACGTCGAGGTCGGTGTGGGCCATCATCTTCCGGTTACCGAGCGGATAGGCGAACGCGGCAATCAACACCGGCACCACCCCGATCCACAAAAAGCGCGGCTCAAAGTCGGCGAGGAACTCGACTTGCATTAAGACGACGCCGAACAGAATGAGTCCTGAGAAGCGGAGCGCCTTCCACGGAATCCGTTCCCGCGTCCCGTCACTCCGACGGAACAGCGGTGACAACAGCGCCCCGGCGATAATCGTCACTTGCCACGTGCCGGCGATGAGCCAAGGCGGGGCGACCTCGGCGGCGAGACAGATCGGGACGTAAAACAGACCGAAGCCGACCGTCCCCCAGACAAGCCACGGCCACGGCTCGTCGACGATGGCGTGGCGCACCCGGGTCATGCCACCCCGGACGGCCACGACGACCATGAGCAGCGGGATCATGAACAGGAAGCGGAGCGAGGCGCTATACGCCCAACTGCCTCCGCCGACCTGCATCGATTCATTCAAGACGAACGTGCTCGCGAAAAACAAGGCGGCGAGTACACCTAATAACAGCGGACGCATACGGTCTCTCCTTTCTGAATCCCCACTTGTTCCCTATCCGTCCCGCATTTCCCTGCCTCCACCAAAAAAATCAAGCAGCGCCGGCTGCTTGATTCGTCTCAATGGATATCGCGTTTTCGGAAATTCCCACCTTTGACCTCGGACACCTCGTATACGACGACGAAAGCCTCGGGGTCGACTTGGTTGATGATTTCTTTCATCTTCCGCTCCTCGAGCCGGTTGATGACGCACGTGATCTCGTAATAGCACTCTTTTGAGTACGCACCTTGAATCTGGTTGAGCGTCGCGCTCCGACCGAGCCGGTCGCGAATCGTCTCGACCATGACCTCAGGCGCGCCCGTGATGATCTTGAACGTCTTCGCACCGCTCAGTCCTTCCTCAACGATATGAATCACTTTCGAGGCGATGAAGTAGGCGATGGCCGACAGCACCGCTCCTTGCAGGCCGAACACCGTCGAGACGACGATGAAGACGAACACGTTCAAGAAGAGAATCAAGTCGCTCGTCCCGAACGGCAACTTCCGTGATAACAAGACGGCCAGCATGTCGATGCCATCGAGCGCGCCCCCGTTGCGGAGCGATAGCCCCATCCCGAGTCCGAGAATGATTCCGCCGACGACCGTGACGAGGAGCGTGTCCCCATCAATGATCGTCGGGACGCGGTGCATGATGAGCGTCCCGGCCGACAGCGAGGCGATGCCGGTGACCGACAGGATGGCGAAGCTCTTCCCGATCTGCTTATAGCCGAGATAGACGAACGGGATATTGAGAATCCCGAGGAACACGCCGAGCGGGAGACCCGTGAGTTGGGAGACGACGATGCTGATCCCGGTGATACCCCCGTCCGATACGCTGTTCGGGATCAAGACCGACTCGAGGCCGTACGCCGCGATCATCCCGCCGATGATGTTCATGATGATTTGAAAGCCCATGAGCCAGGCTCGATTGTCACGTTTCATGAGTAACGTCCTCCTTTTTGTTTTAACTTTCCTAGTCTAGTATAAAAAAATAGTAGAATAACATATTCGATATCGACAAAAAGTTGTGTCAGATTGTCTGCCGCTTCTGCTTCATCCCGTGTGAGTTTTGCTATACTAAAAAGAAAAAGGGAGTGACCCCCGATGCAGCGTCCACCGATGCCTTCCCCGACTCCGGAGGAAGTGCTCCGCTTGAAACGTGTCCATAACCCGATCAAACCGACCGAGCTTCTCGCCAAGGGGCTGCTCCTGTTGCTCGGCGCCTTCATCTTCGCGGTCGGGCTCGAGGCATTCCTCGTCCCGAACCAGATCATCGACGGCGGCATCGTCGGCGTCTCGATCATCACGTCATATTTGACCGACACGAAGCTCGCCATCTGGCTCGTCTTGTTCAACATCCCGTTCATCTTCTTCGGCTATCGCCAAATCGGGAAGACGTTCGCCGTCGTCACGTTGTTGGCGATTACGCTCATGTCCGGCTTCACGATCTTGCTCCATTCGGTCGAGCCGTTCACTGACGATTTGCTGTTGTCGACCGTGTTCGGCGGCTTCTTGCTCGGCGCCGGGGTCGGGCTCGTCATCCGGGCCGGTGGGTCGCTCGACGGGACCGAGATTTTGGCCGTATCGTTCACGGACCGGTTGCCGTTCTCCGTCGGTGAGATCGTCATGTTCTTCAACATCTTCATCCTCGGAATGGCCGGGTTCATCTTCAGCTGGGACCGGGCCATGTACTCGCTCCTCACGTATTTCATCGCCTTCAAGACGATCGATATCGTGCTCGAAGGAATCGATCAGTCGAAGGCCGCGTGGATCATCACCACCTCACCCGATGACGTCGGTCAAGCCATCATGGACCGACTCGGCCGGGGTGTGACGTATTTGCACGGGGAAGGCGCCTACACCGGCGACGGCAAGAAGGTCGTCTTCACCGTCATCAGCCGACTTGAAGAGACGAAACTGAAAGACATCCTCGACGACTATGACGAGAAGGCGTTCCTCGCCATCGGCAATATCCATGACGTCCGAGGCGGCCAGTTCAAAAAGAAAAATATCCACTAAAAAAATCGGCCCCCCGGGACCGATTTTTTGTTTATCCGATTTTTGCTTGATCGCGCCCGCTCGTCTTCGCCGCGTAAAGGGCGGCGTCGGCCCTTTCGAACACGACCGTGCCCGGCTCGGCCCCGGCGAGCGATGCCCCGAGCGAAACCGTCATCGGGATGTGCATCCCTTCAAACGAGAACGGGGTGTCGCGGATGACCTTGACGATATCGTCCGCGATCAACCGGACGTCACCGGCATCCTCGAGCACCATCAGAAACTCTTCCCCGCCGTAGCGCCCGACGAAACCGTCCGGCGGACAGTTCGCCTGTAACGTTTGACCGATGTGGTGAAGCGCTGCGTCACCGGCTCGATGACCATATGTATCGTTCAACTGCTTGAACCGGTCGACATCGATGACGAACAGCGCCCAAGGGAGACCCGACATCTCGACCTCGTTCAAACGTTCGAGCGTCATATAGCGGTTCGGGAGACCCGTCAGCTCGTCAATCGTCGCCCGCTGCGCGTGCAGCCGGAACATGCGCAGGTGCGTCTCAATCTGTTTCGCGACCCAGTAACACATCCAGCCACCGAGGAACGTCATGACGAAATACGGCAAGAACACGGTCGTGAACGCCTGAATCGGGACGTTGCCAGCAATTCGAAACAAGACGAGCACGGCCCCGAACACGAGATAGGCCGAATACAAGTGACCGCGTCGCATCACCAGTCGATTTAACACGAGCGACAACACGAAGAACAAGCCGAGCGTGCCGAACGAGCGGATGAATTGGTCGGTCATGCCGTCGAGACCGAAGCGACTGAGAAGAGTCAACCCCATCGTGACGGCGACTCCGACCGGTCCGGCATAGGCGCCTGAGAGCGCGAGCGGGATAATCCGGAGGTCGACTCTTGCCTCTCCGACTTGAAACGAGTTGACCGTCAACAGTACGGCCGCGAGCCCCATGGCGAGACCAAACCAGATGCGGACCGCATAAGGAGAACCTGCCTGAATCGGCAACAGCTGGCGCATGAGATACAGGGCCAGTGATAAAACGAGATAGATGATACTGACATTGATGAAAAAGATGTTGATGACTTGACCCAAGCCTTGTCCTCTCCCGCCATTTCTTTCCTCCTATCCTATCGTACAAAAGTGACGCATGTCACCCTATCCAAATTTTAGGACAGCTAAAAAGCCGGAAGCTCACGCTTCCGACTTGTTTTGCATCATCTGTTTCATCAAGTTGGCGCTGTCGCGGGCCGATTCGTTCTCGGTCTGCATCTGGACGTACACCTCATGACGATGGATGTCGATATGGCGCGGGGCGTCGATGCCGAGCTTGACCTGGTCGCCTTCGATGGCGAGCACGGTGAGCGTCACATCGTCCCCGATATGGATCGCCTCGCCTTGTTTTCGTTTCAATACGAGCATCAGCGCACCTCTTCTTTCTGACCGCCGAGCGGGAACCGGGCCGGGTAGACGTCATCCAAGATGACTTGCTTCCCGCGGCGCTCTTTCGTCTCGATGACGATTGGGGCCTTCAAGTTGAGCGTCGAGGCGTCGAACGGCTCACGGAGCGTCACGATGGCATATACCGAGACGTGCTCCGCCTCATCGATGCCAAGTTGCTCTTTCGCGCCGTCGGTCAATTCGAACGCATAGTCCGGCTTGTGCCAGAACGGGTTCGTCACGACGAAGGCGCAGGCCGGGTCCTCGAGCGACTGGAGCGACCAAAACGGGAGCTCGTCGCCGTACGGGATGAGGGTGAACGTCTTCGAGTCCGGGAATCCGGGAATCTCGCTGACGAACGAGATCGTCTCTTCTTCATTTACTTCGATTTTGCCAAAATAGTCTGTCTCAATGAACATGGGTTGTCCTCACTTTCAACGCGTCTCATCATACATGCCACCGACCGGCCACATCTCGAGCGACGCCTGCTGACGGAGCGAGATGTCCGTCGTCCATGGCGTGAACGAGATGTCGGCCGGGGTGAGTGATACATCAATCTGTGCCGGCGTCAGGTTCCACTCGATTTTGACATCCGCCGGCGTATACGTCAACTTCACGCGGTCGAGCGATTTCGGCATGAAGTCCATGTCGACGACCGGGTACGGGGCGCTCGTCTTCTCAGCAGCCATCGCGGCGATCGGGTTGCCGTTCTCGATGCGCATGAGCCGGTCCCCGTCCCGGGCCGTAGTCGAGATCGCTTCCCGGGCCGCCTGTTCCCCGAGCTGACCGAAATGGCGCCCGAGCTCGAGCGCCGCCTTCAAGTTGCTTTCACTGCGCGCGACCGACGAGTCGACCTCGAGCGTACCACCTGTCGTCTGTTGGGTCATCTCGACCTTGCCTTGCGTCATCGACACATCGGCCCGGCCTTGCCTCATCTCGAGGTGGGGCCGGTTCGACGTGATTTGAATCGCGGCCTGCGTCTGCCGCATCTCAAGCCGGGCGATGTTCATCGTTTACCGGAGGAAGTCGAGGAGCGTCGGTTGAATGATTCGGGCGCCGGCCGATAGCGCGGCCCGGTGCACCGTCTCGTGAGACTTGAGCTCCATGATGACTTTTTCGATGTCGATGTCTTCGTTATCAGACATAATCGTCTTGGCGATGATCTCATGTTCTTGCAGGCGGTTGTCGACGAGTTCTAGCCGATTGGCGCGCGCCCCGAGCTCGGCCCGTTCCGTGATCAAGTTTTGGGCGATCACGTCGAGGTCGACGAGCTCGTTCGAAAGAACCTCACCGGTCGTGTTCGGGTCGGCCAGTTTCGAGACGAGGTCGTGGAGTCCGGCGAACACGTCGCTGCCGAACACCGTCTCCGGCTGCATGTTCACTTGGACGGTGATGCCTTTCGACACTTCAAAGGCGACTTTCCCGCTCGCTGCCGGCGCTCCGTCCGGATAGATGCTGTTGACGTCCCCGTTCGGGTCGGCAAGGAACGCCTTCAAGGCGTCCATGTCGACGAGTGGTTGGTCCGTCTTCGTGCCGTTGTAAATATATTTCTCCCCCGACTTCGCGTTCGCGAGTGAGCCGATATGTTCGATCAACTGATTGACCTCACTTTGGATAATTTGACGTTGCGACGACTCGTACGTGTCGTTCGCCGCCTGCGTCGTCAGTTCGCGAATCCGTTTGACGGCCTCCGTCACTTCGTTCAACGTCGAGTCGGTCAAGTCCATCCAGCTCGTCGCTTCGCTGACGTTGCGGCGGAATTGGTCGACCTCACGCACCTCGGTCCGGTAGCGCATGCCTTGCATGGCGACGACCGGGTCTTCCGAGGCCCGTTGAATCCGTTTCCCGCTGATGAGCTGTTCTTGCACTTGGGCGAGCTTGTTATAGCTGCTCGATAAGTGTTTCAAGTTCGTCTGTGTGAGCATCGTCTGTGTGACTCGCATCAAGCATTACCTCCCTACGACACCCATGCCGTTGATGATTTTGTCGAGCATCTCGTCGACGGCCGTGATGTTGCGGGCCGCCGCGTTATAGGCGTGTTGATATTGAATCATCATCGTCATCTCTTCGTCGAGCGAGACGGCGCTCACTGCCTGGCGGCGCTGGTCCGAGCTCGCCATGAGGGCGAACGTGCTGGTCGCGAGTCGTCCGCTCTGGTCGGCGGCGACAGCCATGTTCCCGATGACGTTCTGATAGTACTTCCCGATCGACGTCTCTGTCTGGACCGATCCGTCGAAGCTGAGCGTGGCCGACTTCAAGTTCGCCAAGGCAAGTGCCCCGCTGCCGTCCCCGATGTTGCCGTCTTGAGACGCGGCGATCAAATCGAGGTTGTTCATGACGGCGTCGCTCACTTTGATCGTCGCGGCGCTCGCCGTCCCTTCGAAGAAGTTCGCCGTCCCGGCGTTGCCTTTGGCGTCCATGTTGTTGCTGTGGGCCGTGTTGAAGGCCGAGGCGAACTGGCTGGCCATCTCGTCCAAGTCTTTCAACATCGTCGCATACGCGCCGTTCACGCTGCCTGATTCGGGTGTGTCCGTACCGTACATCTCGACGAGCGCTTTCCATTTCCCGTTTGGCATCGATGCATGCGTGAGGGCCACGTCCGCTCCGCTCGCATCGGTCATGTCGAGACCGTCGAACGAGCCGACCGTGCCGTTGATCCCATCGACGAGCTTATGGTCGACGCCACCGATCGTGACGACGATGTCAATCCGCCCTTCCGCGACTTTCTGTGAGTTCCCGCGCGATTCCCCGTTCGTATAGTCGACCGGGACGCGTTTGAAGTCCATATATTGGGCAAGCTCGTCCATGTAGCGGTCACGCTCGTCATACAGTTCGTTCGGGAGCACGCCGAGCGGCTCCGCGTCACCGATTTGACGGTTGACCTCACTGATCTTCGTCATCAAGTCGTTCACTTTCTTGACGACGACGTCCGCCTCGGACGCCAAGTCGACCTGCACTTTTTGGAGCGAGGACGACATGTAGTTGAACGTTTCCGCGAGCGTCATCGCCCGTTGGCGCACGACGCTCCGCGCGCCGGCGTCGTCCGGGTTGACCGACAAGTCTTGGAGCGAGGCCCAGAACAAGTCGAGCGATTTGGCGAGGCCCGTCTCGGACGGCTCATTGACGATGTCCTCCATCCGGCCGAACGCCGCCTCTTTCGTGGCGTAGTAGGCGTTCTTGACCGATTCGTCACGATATTGCTGGTCGATCATCAAGTCACGGATCCGAGCGAGCGTCTCCCCGCGGACACCCGTCCCGAACTGCCCGGCCTTCGTTCCGCCGAAGTTGACGCTGAGTTGTTCGGTCATGCCGAGCGATAGGCGCTGGCGTGAGTAACCCGGGTTCGAGGCGTTGGCGACGTTGTTCCCCGTCGCCTGGAGCGCCCACTGGTGCGTCGTCAAACTGCGACGCGCCGTCTCTAATCCCATAAATGTTGAGCCCATTAAACTTCCTCCTTATACATCCCGGCTGAACGAGCGCGTCTCGAGCGCCTGTTGACCGTACGTGAAATCATCTGCCTCTGGCAGGAGCATATCCAAATGCCATTCGATATACCGGAGCGACTGTTCGAGCAAGACGGCGTTCAATTCATTCTGCCGTTTCAGCTCGAGGACGATCGGTCGTAGTGCTTCTTTCTCTTCATCGTCCAAAATGTACGTTCCTTGAAGTCGTTCCGCCTCTTTTTGTTTGATTTGTCGGACGAGCGTCGCCTCTTCCTTGACGAGCGCGCTGAACGCGGGCATATCGCCGTTGACGAGCAGTCGTTCTTTTTCATAAGCGATTTCGAGTAAACGTGTATGTAATGTGAGCATAAGTCTCTCCTTTTTCCAAAAAAAGAGCCGACTAAAGAAAGGGTGTCCCTTGTTTAGTCAGCTTCCGTGCCATCATATTTATGCGAAGGTCTCCCTCGGACCTCGCTTTCATTCATCCTTGTAGAAAGCGTTTGGCGATTTCGCGCGCGTCCCGTGAATACGTCCCGGTGTTGATTTCCGCCTTCAAAGCGTTAATCTTCTCCAGGCGCTCCGGATGTTTCACCGGTTCTTCAAACCGGGCGCGGGCTTCGGCCGATATCGATAGTTGGTCCGTTTGGCGTGTCAGCTCGGGCTTCGTCTCAGGTTGCGTTTTCTTCTCGTAAGTGTTCGGTAAGTGTACCCACTTTGCAGAATCGATGCGCATACGTGTCCCCCCTCTTCTCAGTTGTTAGTCCAAACGATAAGCGCGAACGCTTTGTTTCGTGACGGTGGCTTGTAGCCCTTTCAGTTCTTGCTGCATGTCGGTCTGACAGTCCGCGCATACCTTTCCTTGGTTCGTCGGATTGCCGCAGCGCACGCAGGCGATGTTCAGGGACGGGTTGTCCTTGATGATCAAGCGTCCTTCATGGATATATCGCGTGATATCAAGTTCGGAGACACCTGTCGCTTCGACAAGGGCCCCAATCGTCGTCTGTTTGTTGGCGGGTTCGCGGATGAAGTCCCGGACTTTCAAGAAGTTTTGGAAATCGACTTCCGCGCAGGATGGGCAGTAAGGCGAGCGGCTTTGTTTCATGAACAGCCGTCCGCATGTTTGACAAGTTGTTGCTTCCACAGTCATTCACCTCTGCCCTTTATATCGGACGCATTTTTGATTTGTTTAGCGTCCGGAACAGGCAAACGGCAGAAACTTGTTCCACCCCAGCCTGACGCAAGGTGAGCGCCGCTTGATGCAACGTCGTCCCGGTCGTATAGACGTCATCGACGAGGACAATTTTGCCACAGCGCGGTAACCGCTGTACAGTGAACGGGTTCGCACGGTGCCGCCTTTCTTCTTTCCCAAGTTCGCGCTGACTTGAAACCTCGGCTTTCACGAGCGTCCGTTCCATCGGTCCGATCAATCGGGCGAGCACCTCGGCCTGATTGAAACGCCGCGTCCGTAACCGCTCCTCGCTGAGCGGGATCGGCACGTAGACGACGTCTGGTTCTCGCAGCTGCCTTAGTACCGGGCGCATCTGATTGGCCAGGACGACGTCACCGCCGAACTTGTAGCGGTGGAGCCAGTTCACACCCGCCTCGTCATATAGGTAGAGCGAGCGCACGGTCAAATCGAGACCGAGGGCAAGCCACCGGACGCAATCGTCGCATGTCGCCCCGTCCTCGGTCGGATGGCCGCAGCGCGGGCAGCCCGCGACGAGCGGCGTCAACATCCCCTCACAGTCCGGACAGACCCAGTCCCGTTTTAAGAGCGTCGCCGGGCTCCACGGAATAGCGAACGGTTTCCGGCAGACGAGACAGTTCATCGCCGGTTCGCCTCTTCAATCTCGCGGATAGCCCGGTCTTGCCGGAACGTGCGCTCGTGGTAGAAGAAGACGACGTCCCCGGTCGGCGCGGTCGGTTTCCGACCGGCCCGACCCGCCATCTGGACGAGGGCACGGGACGAGAACAAGGCGTGGCTGCTGTCAAGGACGGCGACGTTGACCCCGGTCACGGTCATGCCCCGCTCCCAAATCGACGTCGCGAGCACGATTCCGTTCGTCGCTTCGAGCCATTCGAGTGTATCCGTCCGCTCGTCCGTATCGGCCGAGACGGCTTTGCAGGGGAAGCCGTTTGTCTCAAGCAGCTCCCTGTATCGGGCAAGATCCGGCTTCGTCGGGACGAACAACAGGCGCGGCGTCGACTCATGACGCTGACAGAAGTCGAGGATGGCCTGCCCCGTCTCACGCACGAGTCGCGGCACCGGCAAGTCGTGGCCGTGATAGCGACGCGATAGCTGCACGGTCGGGAACTGGCGCTGCCAGACGGTCGGCGTCGCCGTCACGAACAAAAATAGACCTTTTCCGGCTCGGCGGAGCGTCCACCAAAGTGCCAGATCGAAGGCGAACGGGAAGGCATCAGACTCATCGACGAGGACGTAATCGAACACATATCGTAAGTTCACGAGCAGCGGCGCCGTCGCGACAGTGACCATCCCAATCGTGTCCTTGTCCCCGCCCCCGTAGCGCCGGGTGACCGGGACGGAGAAGGCGGCCTCGAGCCGGTCGACCCATTCGATGGCGACGTCACGGCGCGGCGAGACGATGAGGACACGCTTCCCTTCATTGACGACGCGCGCGATGACCGGGAATGTCATCTCCGTCTTCCCGGCTCCGCAGACGGCATGGACGAGCCCGCTCGTCCGAGATTCCCACCAGGTGAGCAACTGCCGGCTGATGTGTTGCTGGTCGGTCGACAGCTCGAACGGCATGACGAGTTCCGTCGGTTCGACCGGTGTCGTGATGTCTTCTTCCCCGAGACGGTCGCACTGACAGACACGGCCGAGATGGAGGCAATTCCGGCAATAGCGGCACGCACCGTGGTGGCACGTGAACGAGCGGGTGTCCGCGCTCAGACAGCGTTGACAGATGCCGAAGCGGATGGCGGGCGTGCCGGTCGGAGCGATGATGAGTTGTCCCAATACAATCAGTCCTTTTTGAATGAGGATATCATGTGAGAAGCCGTCGGACATGAGGCGTTGTCAGCATGTAGCGGCACCATTCCCGTATGGAACCTGAGCCAATTGCGACTTACGACCGAGGCGAACGGTGCAACATCTCTTTTATACTAAGCGTAGTCCAATAATTGGAAAGCAGGTGTCCGATGCACAAACGACCGCTTCATAACGTCTTGACCGTACTCGGAATGATGGCCGTGTTCTGTCTCGGTTGGTGGGTGTGGTATGTGCTGAACGGCAGTGAGGCGGCCGAACAACGAGCCGTCCGAGCAGCCGAAACGTATGTCGACAAGACGTATCCCGAGATGGAACTCGTCGTGACCGACGTGACGTACTTATCCCTGTACGATGCGAAGTATTACGTCTTGTTCGCGTCCCCGTCCCATGTCGAAGCTGAGTTGTGGGTGCGCGTCACTCGAGCCGGAGACGTCGTGGACGACAATATCGGGGATGTCGCGAACGTCTCACGGTCATTGGACCGACGCGACGCCTTCGACTAACACCTATAATCAAAAAACTCGCCAGACGATTTCGTCTGGCGAGTTTTTCTCGTTATGCATTCCGTTTGTAGAACATGATCGCCTCATACGCCCGGAGCGACAACGTCGTCCCGTCGATCTGCGGCACGTCATAGTTGTGGCTGACGACCTCGGCCTGCGAGAAACCTGCCGGGATCTCATACGTCGTCTCAGGGCCGTAGAAGTTGGCGACGACGAGCACTTCCTCGTCTTCCGTCTTCCGCGTGTACGCCCAGACGTCGAGCGCGTCCGGTGAGAGGAGCGTATAGTCCCCGTCCGTCAACACGTCGAACTCTTTGCGGAGCGAGATCAAGTTCTTGTAGTGGTAGAACACCGAGTTCGGGTCGTCGAGCGCCGTCTCGACGTTGACGTCCGTATAGTTCGGCGCCACATTGATCCACGGCGTCCCGCTCGTGAAGCCGGCGTGCGGCGTCGCGTCCCACTGCATCGGCGTCCGCGAGTTGTCGCGCGACTTCTGTTTGATGGCGGCCATCATGTCCTCGTGCGACACGCCCTGTTCGCGTTTCAAGTTATAGGCGTTGAGCGTCTCGATGTCACGATACTCGTCGAGCGAGTCGAAGCCTGGGTTCGTCATGCCGATCTCCTCGCCTTGATAGATGTACGGTGTCCCTTGGAGGCCATGGAGCACGGTCGCGAGCATCTTCGCGCTCTCGACGCGATGGTCGGTGTCGTTGCCGAACCGGCTGACGACGCGCGGCTGGTCATGGTTGCACCAGAAGATAGCGTTCCAGCCCTTGCCGTGCATCCCTTCCTGCCACGTCGACATGATGTCTTTCAGTTGGATGAAGTCGAACGGGGCGGCGACGAACTTCTCGCCGTTCGGATAGTCGACTTTCAAGTGATGGAAGCTGAACGTCATGCTGAGCTCGCGCTCGTCCGGGCTCGAGTAGCGGACGCAGTGGTCGAGCGTCGTCGATGACATCTCGCCGACCGTGATGACGTCGTGGCCGTCGAACACCTCGCGGTTCATCTCTTTCAAATATTCATGGATGCGCGGCCCGTCCGTATAGAACTTGCGGCCGTCCGAGTCGTCTTCCGGGAAGTCCTGCTGCTTCGAGATCAAGTTGATGACGTCGAGGCGGAACCCTTTGATGCCTTTGTCACGCCAAAAGCGCATCATTTCATAGACGTCCTCGCGCATCTGCTCGTTCTCCCAGTTGAGGTCGGCCTGGGTCACGTCGAACAAGTGGAGATAATATTGGCCGCTCTTCTCATCATACTTCCAGGCGTTGCCGCCGAACTTCGACTCCCAGTTCGTCGGTTCGTCGCGCCAGATGTAATAGTCGCGGTAGCGCTCGTCGCCGGCGAGCGACTTTTGGAACCACTCATGCTCGGTCGACGAGTGGTTGACGACGATGTCCATCATGAGCCCGATGCCGCGCGCCTCGGCCTCACGGACGAGCTCATCGAGGTCATCCATCGTCCCGTAGGATGGGTCGATCGCATAGTAGTCGCTGACGTCATAGCCGTTGTCGTTTTGCGGCGACTTGTACACCGGGGTCATCCAGATGTATTCGATGCCGAGCTCGGCCAAGTAATCGAGCTTCGCCGTCACCCCTTTGATGGAGCCGGTGGCATTGCCTTCCGGGCTATAGAAGCTTTTCGGATAGATTTGATAGACGACAGATTTGCGCCAATTTGGTTGTGTCATAGGTGTAGTCTCCTTTTGTAAGAGTTTTCATTTGTACAGGAAAAGGGGAAGAACCTCCGTCCCTCCCCTTGTCCGTGATTTTCTTATGCTACTTTGTTTTGTTCGATTTCACCCTTCTTCATGTAACGCTTCGACAAGACGAGCGTCAACACGAACGGAATGACGAGGGCGATGACCATCCCGACGATGAAGATGAGAATCTTATCGGTGAAGATTGACAGGAATCCAGGAAGACCCCCGACCCCGACAGCGAACGCTTGGACGTCGTTCAATGTGATGAACACCGCCGCGACGGCCGATCCAATCATCGCTGAGTAGAATGGGAACTTGTTCGGCAAGTTCACCCCGAACATGGCCGGCTCGGTGATCCCGAAGAAGGCCGAGATCGATGACGTCGACGCCATGCTCTTTTGTTTGGCGTCGTGTTTGAACACGAGGAACATCGCGAGTGCGGCTGCACCTTGGGCGATGTTCGACAAGGCGAGCATCGGCCAGAGGAACGTCCCGTTCGTCTCCGCGATGAGCTGCAAGTCGATGGCGAGGAACAAGTGGTGCATTCCCGTGACGACGAGCGGTGCGTAAAGCAGACCGAACAGGAGTGCCCCGACGACCGGTACCGCTTCGAACACGTTGACAATTCCCGTCGCAATCACGTTACCGAGGCCGCGTGTGAGCGGTCCGACGATTGAGAGGGCGAGGAAACCGGTGATGACGATTGTCGTGATCGGCACAACGAGCAATTGAATCGCGTTCGGGACGTGTTTTTTCAAAAACATCTCAATATGGCTCAAAATAAAGGCCGCTGCCAAAATCGGAAGAATCTGACCTTGATAGCCGACTTTCTCGATTTCGAACAAGCCGAGGATGTTGAACGTCGGAACTTCGCCTTCAAGCGCCGCTTGTCCGTAGCCCCATGCGTTCAAGAGGTCCGGGTGGACGAGCAAGAGACCCATGACAATCCCGAGCACTTCGCTGCCGCCGAACCGTTTCGTCGCCGACCAACCGACAAGCGCCGGGAGGAAGACGAACGCCGTGTTCGCCATCATGTTGACGAGGTCCCATAACCCTTGCAGGTTCGGATACTCCTCAATCAGCGTCGCGCCTTCGACGAACAGTCCTTCTGAGGCGAGCAAGTTGTTAATCCCCATCAAGAGACCGGCGACGATGATGGCCGGGATGATCGGCATGAACACGTCCGAGAACACTTTGACGAGTTTCTGGAGCGGGTTCATCTTCTTGCCGCCGGACGATTTGACCTCGGCGACCGTCGCTGCTTCAAGCCCGGCGAGTTTGATGAATTCGGCGTAGACGCGTTCGACGTCACCGGCCCCGATGACGACTTGATAGACACCCGAGTTTTCGAATGCCCCTTTGACGAGATCAGCTTCTTTCACTTTTGCTTCATTGACGAGCGACTGGTCTTTCAACGAAAGACGGAGCCGCGTGACACAGTGTGCCGCTTTGTCGACGTTATCCTTGCCCCCGATGGCTTCAAGGATATCCGCGGCGATTTGACGATAATCTGCCTTCATATTTCTTGGCCTCCTTTGTTTGAAAGCGTTTGTTGAAAACGGTTACTTATGAGTACAAACAAAGTTTAATTTATATAGACGAGTTCTGTCAACAACTTATCTATATAAGTTATGCGTGACAAATTCGTGACAGGCGTTCACTATTTTTGTTCCCTCTCCCCTCGATTCAAAACGAAAAAAAGACCCCTTCGAAAGAAGGAGCGCTAGCGGCGAGCCACGTCACTGAACTGAAACTTGTCGAGCCGGTGCCGGGACTCGGTATACTCGAACTGTCTGCCCTCATAGAGGAACGTGTCGTTCGTGATGACGATGACGTACTCGTAATCGTGGAGGTCGAGCCGCATCCGGTCGAGCTCGGTCACATCCTCGGCCGCGATTTTCCGCTTGGCGTAACTGATCTGGAGCCCGAGCTCATGCTCGACGTACTCATAGATCGAGCGGGCGGCGATCTCTTCCGTCAGCCCAGGAACGAGGTCTTTGACGAAATAGTTCACGTCTAGGATGACGTCCTCCCCGTCGAAGTTTCGGACCCGTTCGATCCGGTACATCCGCGTCCCCGGCTCCAGGTTCATCCGGTCGGCGAGCCAAGTCGGCGCCTCGATGTCCTCGAACGAGGCGACCGACGTCTGGATCGAGCGGCCGAGCAAGGAAGCGTACACTTCCGAGAAGCTGACGATGCCGTTGAATTGGAATTCGATTTGGTCGCGCCGGAGCACGAAGACGCCTTTCCCGTGATGCTTCCGGACGTACCCGTGCTCTTGGAGCAGGTCGAGCGCTTTCCGGACCGTGCCTCGGCTCGCCTCATACTCATGCATGAGCTCGGTCTCGGATGGCAGCTTCGACTCAGCCGCATATTCCCCGGTCTTCATCCGCTCGGCGAGGCGCTCATAGATTTGACGATATTTGGCCACAGGCTCACTCCTCTCTATCGAAAAAGACGACCGGATGGCCGTCTTTTATTTACCACTCGCGGCGATACCACGTGATGCCGATTGCACCAGGTCCAAGGTGTGTCCCGATGACCGGTCCGAAATGACCGCCCGTGACATGGGCCTGTGGGAATTTCTGTTTCATCGATGCGATCTCCTCGGCCTGACGGTCCGGGCAGTTGGCGTGGATGATGCCGATACAGTAGCCTGCACCGTCGCCCTCGATCGATTGTTCCATCATCTCTTCGATGCGGCGGACCGCCTTCTTGTACGTCCGAATCTTTTCGAACGGGACGATCAACCGGTCTTGGAAATGCAACACCGGCTTGATTTGAAGGAACGATCCGACGAGCGCCTGTGCCGCGCTGAGTCGTCCGCCTCGTTGGAGATGATCGAGGTCATCGACGACAAAGTACGCGCGAATCAACTCGCGCATCTTTTCAAGGTGAGCCATGATCTCCTGTGCCGACGCGCCTGCGTCACGCAGATGAATCGCTTCTTCGACGAGGAACGCTTGAGGCATACATGAGATCTCCGAATCGAACGCGTGGACGTTGACGTCGACCATACCGTTCAAGGCGATCATCGACTGGTACGTGCCGCTGATTCCGCTCGAGAGGGTGATCGCGATCACATCCGTCACCTCGTCCGGCAAACGTTCAATCAATTCGATCGTTTCCCCGATGCTCGGTTGGGAAGTCGTCGGCAAGTTCCCTGCCTCGATCCGGTCATAAAACGCCTCGGTCGTGATGTCGACGGCTTCGCGGAATGACTCCCCGTCAAAGATCACGCTGAGCGGGGCGACGTGGATGTCGTGCCGCTCACAAAATTCGGCCGGCAAATAAGCAGTACTGTCGGTCAAAATGGCTATGTTTCCCATGCTATATCCTCACTTTACATCGTTTCGTTTTCCAATTGAATGTGGATTCCATTCCATATTGTAGCATAAAAACGATGTATTGCATCGGTAGAGGTCAAATCTCAACCCATCCGCGGCGGATGGCATCGACGACGGCTTGCGTCCGGTCGTTCACTTCCATCTTGCGAAGCACCGACGAGACGTGGTTCTTGACCGTCTTCTCGCTGATGAACAACATGTCGCTGATGTCACGGTTCGAGCGGCCCTCGGCGAGCAAGTGCAACACTTCGACTTCACGACGCGACAACAATTGGTAGACCGGATCGTCCGTGCGGTTCTCGACGTTACGGCCGGCCTGTTCGCCTTTGAATTGGAGCAAGCGACGGTATTCCTTCAAGACGTTCGTCGTCACTTTCGGGTGCAGGTACGCCCCGTCTTTCGCGACCGAACGGACGGCCGAGATGAGCTCGGTCGAAGCCACTTCTTTGAGCAGGAAGCCCGATGCGCCCGCTTCGAGCGCGTGCGTGATGTACGACTCGTCGTCGTGGATCGACAGGATGAGGACACGCGTATCCGGTGACAGCACCGACAACTGTTTCGTCGCCTCGATCCCGTTCAGTTCAGGCATGTTGATATCGAGAATCAAGATTTCCGGCTTGTGGTCCGCGGCGATGCGAATCGCCTCGGTGCCGGTCCGCCCTTCGGCGACGACCGTGAATTCGTCCTCTAAATCAAAGATCCGTTTCAAGCCTTCTCGAAACAGCTCATGGTCATCCACGATTGCGATACGTGTTTGTAATTGTTCCATCTGGATACTCCCCCTTGTTCTTGTCTTACGTGATTGGAATCGACATGCGGACGACCGTCCCTTTGCCGACTTCCGAATCAATGGTCATGCTTCCGTTCACAAGCTCAATCCGTTCCCGCATCCCAACGATCCCGAACGACTCCTCGCCAATCGTGCTCGGCACGAATCCGACCCCATGGTCCCGTACATGAATATGTATCGCGTCGTGCGCTTGCTCGACGTTGACGATGATCTCCGCCGTCTTCGAGTGTTTGATCGCGTTTTGGACGGCCTCTTGGACGAGCCGGAACACGTTGATCTCCAGTTTTTCAGGCAATCTGGCCCGAGACCCCCGGTAGTTGAGCCGTGTCTTGATGGTTGTATATTCCTCGGTCTGGTGGAGGTATCGTTCGAGCGTCGGCAAGAAGCCGAGGTCGTCAAGTGACATCGGACGAAGGTCGTAGATGAGCCGCCGGACGTCGACGAGTGCGCCGCGGATGAGGCGTTTCAGCTCGTGCAGTTCGGCGAACGCCTCGTCTTTCCCGCGCTTGTCGAACGTCTTCTCGATCAAATCGGCTCGAATCAAAATATGAGCAAGCGATTGCGCCGGTCCGTCGTGCATCTCACGGGCGAGGTGGCGCCGTTCCCGTTCGGCCGCCTCGAAGACGCTGATCGCCATTTCTTGTTTCTTCATCATGTCCGAGTACTCTTGTTGCAGGTCGTCCCGAAGGAAGTTCAGCACGACGGAGACACGGCTGACGAGTTTGTCGGCCCGTTCGATCGTGTCCTCGAGGACGAGCAGGCGGCGTTCGAGGTCGTTGCGACGCTGTTGGCCGGCCATCTCTTCTTTTTGGATGAGAAAGCGCTCGAGCTGCATTTGATTGGCGCGTTCGTACGCCTCTCGAATCTCTTGCTCGCTATGTATATGAAACTTCTTGCTCACTTGGACGAGTTTGTTCTTCGCCGCTTTCACGAGCAGGTCGAGTCGTTCCGACTCCTCGATATAAAACTCGATCTTTTGCGTCAACTCTTTCAGTTCGTTTTGAATCAACGAATACTCGTTGGCCGAACTCTCGGTAATCCGGACGATCTCCTCTTTACTTTCCGTCACCGTATCAATCATATTTGTTATGATATGTTCTAAAGCTGTACGATCGGTAATATGATTCACGATGCCATCCCCTAATAATTCGGTAGTAAGTCTTCATCTATTCCTATTATCGACTGCGGAACGTTCGTTTACAGTAAAAAATGGAGGCTCTCCTTCCCATTCGCCGCACCAGGCGTTGACGCCTACTTGAATTTTAAAAAAAATATTCAAAAATAGAAAGGAGAATTTTCAGAAATGTCTACTGAACAAAATTATACTATAAAACAAGACGGAGAATACGAGGTCGTCATTCAAAAGTCAAAATTTATCGCCCACTTCAAACGGGTCACCTCTGAAGCAGAGGCGCAGGCGTTCATCCAAGCCATCAAGAAAGCGCATTGGAGCGCCACTCACAACTGTTCGGCCTATATCATCGGCGAGCGGAACGAGTTCCAAAAAGCGAACGATGACGGCGAGCCGAGCGGGACGGCCGGGCTGCCGATGCTCGAGGTGCTCCGGAAACGCGAGTTGAAAGACACGGTCGTCGTCGTCACCCGCTACTTCGGCGGCATCAAGCTCGGTGGCGGCGGACTGATCCGCGCATACGGCGGCACGGTGAGCGAAGGTCTCGACGCGATCGGCATCGTCGAGCGCATCCCGATGCAACGCTTGACGCTCACGGTCGATTACGGCTGGATTGGCAAGGTCGAGAACGAACTGCGGCAATCATCGTACCTCCTCGACGACATCGTCTACGCGGACACCGTCACGTTCCACATCTCGGTGCCGGTCGAAGAGACCGAGGCCGCGATGGCATGGCTCGTCGATTTGACGAACGGACAAGGGGGACTCGAGACCCAGGACCAACGCATCATCGAACGTGATTTTGTGCGGTAGGTCACGTATACTAAAGGAAACGAATGAAATGAGGAGACGACATGGAACAAGACTCCCGCAAGAAACGCCCCGTGTGGAAGATCGTCCTGCTCGTGCTCGGCCTCGTCCTGTTGATTGGCGGGTCGGCCTTCGGCTACTTCGTCTTTAAGGCGAACGAGACGGCGGAGAACACGAACAGCGAGCTGACACGAGGTGACAAGTCGGACCGTCGGGAAGAGACGGTCGACCTGACGAAAGATCACTTCTCCATCCTACTCGCCGGCGTCGATGGCGGCGCCTCGCTCGAGGAAGGACGGACCGACTCGCTCATGGTGGCGACGTTCAACAAGGAATCGCGCCAAGTGACGCTCGTCAGCATCCCGCGCGACTCATACGTCGACATCATGACGACGGACGGCGAGTTCAAAGACAAGATCAACCACGCCTACGCCTACGGCGGCATCGACACGACGATCGCGACGGTCGAGAAGCTGTTCGACATCCCGATCGACTACTACGCGACGATCAACTTTGACGGCATCGAGGATCTCGTCGATGCGGTCGGCGGCGTCGAGGTCGATGTGCTCGTCCCAATCTCGGGCCGGGCGACCGGTAACGTCGAGCTCGAACCCGGCGTCCAAATGTTAGATGGAAAAGAAGCACTCGCCTACGCGCGCATGCGCAAGGACGACCCCGAGGGTGACGTCGGACGGGCGAAACGTCAACAGCAGGTGCTCGAGGCCATCATCAACGAGGCGACGACGATCAATTCGTTCACGAAGCTCAACCGGATCATGAATGCGGTCGGCGATAACATCCGAACGAATATGTCCTTGTCCGAGGCGTCACAGCTGCAGCCGTATACGAAGTCGCTCCGCTCGTTCAACCAAGAGACGCTCGCAGGCGGTGACTTGACGCTCGGCGGTGTGTATTACTACGAACTCGACCCGGCCGATTTGAGCGAGAAACGCACGCTCTTGAAGAGCGAGCTCGGCCTGCCGGTGACGGAGGAAGACAGTGACAACGGAACCGGCGACGGCTTGAATGAAACGGAAGACGGTTTCAGCGAGACGACGACGTACTGATACCAAAAAACGACCGGGGACGCGTGTCCCCGGTCGTTTTCATATGGTCAAATCAGGCCTTCGGCCGGCCGAGCAGGCGTCGTGATGTCTGGATGATCGGCTTATAGTTCGGATGGATCAACTCGGTCGATTCGACGATCAGCTCGATGACGATGAGCACGATGACGAACGTGATGACCGCCCCGAGCATCGTCGTCTTGGCGAACAGAATCGAGGCGATACCGAAGAAGAATGTCATCCCGTACATGAGCAGAACGGCCTGCCGTGTCGTGAAGCCCATGTCGATCAACTGGTGATGCATGTGCGACTTATCAGGCGACATCGGCGGACGGCCTTGCACGAGCCGGCGGACGATCGCGAAGATCGTGTCCGAGATCGGCAGTCCGAGCAAGAGCACCGGCACGACGAGCGAGAACAGCGTTACGTTCTTGAACCCGATCAAGGAGAACACGGCGAGCATATAGCCGAGGAAGAGCGCCCCCGTGTCCCCCATGAAGATCTTCGCCGGATAGAAGTTATGGACGAGAAAACCGAGCGTGCTCGCGAGGAGCAACAACGCCATCATCGTCAAATAGACGTTGCCTTGGATGATGGCGAGCAAGGAAATCGTCCCGAGGGCGATGCTCGAGACGCCTGCGGCGAGACCGTCGAGACCGTCGATCAAGTTGATCGCGTTCGTGATCCCAATCAACCAGAGCACCGTCACCGGGATGCTCCATGAACCGAGATAGAGCTGCTGGTCGAACGGGAGGTTAATCAATTCGATGCGCATACCGGCGTTCAAGACGATGACCGTCGCGATCATCTGCCCCATCAGCTTGACGCGGGCCGTCAACTGGAACCGGTCATCGATGAAGCCGGTCAAGATGATGACGACCGCCCCAATCAAGATGGCATCGTTATATCGACTCGTCGGCAGCAACAAGGCGTAGCCGATGAAAAAAGCGATGAAGATGGCGAGGCCGCCGATCCGTGGCATCGTCCGTAAATGTACTTTTCGAGCGTTCGGGTGATCGACCGCTCCGATCAGAAAAGCAAACCGGCGAACGAGCGGCGTGATCAAGATGGCCATCACAAAACTGACCAACATGGCAATCCATAGCATGGGCCAACGTTCCTCTCTCATAAAAAAATAGACTCTGGCGAATTATAGCATATTTCCCGTGAGGCGAGACGTATCAGAAATGTTACAACGAAAAAATCCCGACGAGGTCGTCTCGTCGGGTCACGTTCAGGCGTGGGCCGGATGCGTCGTCACTTCATCCGTGGCCTCGTATGTATACAAGCCGCGGCCAATCTTTTTGATGTCAGGATTGACCGATTCGATTTTCACCATCAATTGGTAAATATTACTAATATGATGCCGATAGCGCAATTCGAGCTCCATCTGGATGTCCCGCACGCTCATCGTTTTCCGTTCTTTCAACAGGTCTGTTACCTGATGGACGTAGACCTCGAGCGGATAACGTTGATTGACGCGACGCGGGCGCAGTCGTTTCGCCGGATCGAGGAGTGATTCCTCTTCGCGCTTGTTTCGGTTCAACTCTGAAATCAAGTATTCCGCCCGACGCTGCAACTGACGATACGACTCTTCGATTTCCATCAGTTCCCGATAGATATTCTCATTGACGTCCGTAGATTCCATGCACAAGTCCTCCTCTACACTTAATTGATGTTCCCCATTACCCAATTTCATCAATTATTGCCAGTTATTACTTATTCCCAATTAAAAGTGTAACGTTTTTGTAATGTGCTTGTCATCTGTTTTTAGGCACTTTTATCTATTTAGGCCTTTTGACCCAACACAAAAAGATGACGACTGTTCGGGGCAGTCGTCATCTCACGGAAGATGGTCGTAGTCTTTACGCGCCGACGCGTTCGAGGATGCGTGCGAGCGAGAGTTCGTCGGTCGAAGCGACGATGAGGTCTGCATGACCAAGCATCGATTCTTCCCCGACGGCGACAGCAAACATGTTTGCCGCTTTGATTGCAGTCACGCCTGCGGCTGCGTCTTCAACACCGATGGCATGTTCGGGTTTCACGCCAAGGGCAGAGGCAGCCTTCAAAAACACTTCGGGATGTGGTTTCGATTCGGCGACAGTTGCTGCATCGACAATGTGATCGAAGTAATGACGGACACCAAGTGCGTCTACGACCGCGAATGCGTTTTTAGAAGCCGAGGCCATTCCGATTTTGAGACCAGCCTCTTTGATTTCATCGAGGAATGAAATGATGCCCGGCAACAAATCGTCTGAAGAGATGTGTTGAATGAGTTCAACGTAATGCTCGTTCTTCTTCTGTGCGAGTTCCGCTTTCTCATCCGGTGTGAAATCGTCCTGTCTCCCACCGAGCGCGAGGATGCGCTCGAGCGAGTCCGTCCGACTCACGCCTTTTAACGTCTCATTGAACTCGCGGTCAAACGGAATATCGAGCTCTTCTCCGAGTTGTTTCCAAGCGAGGTAATGGTACTCCGCGGTGTCAGTGATGACACCGTCCAAATCAAAAATGACTGCTTCAATCGTCGACATACATGCTTTCCGCCTTTCCTTCTAATGTTTCTGTCGTCAGACTACATTAAGGGAACTTGACAAGTACCCGTTGCACGATTGGTCATTGATGCAAACGGTTGCACTTGTTCGATTTCTATTATAAATGAAAAAGCCATCATCATGCAACCGCTTTCGCAAAAAAATAAAAAAGCAGGAGAAGCATTCGCCTCTCCCACTGCTTACAACTGGATGCCGACGACTTTCACGTTGACCGATAGCGGTGTCATCGCGAGCATCGTATCCATGTCTTGCGTGATGCGTTCTTGTACGGCTGTCACCGTCTTGACGATCGATTGACCGTAAGCGATGTAGAGCGACAAGTTGATCGTGACGCCTTCTGACGATTCGTCGACTTTGACGTGCTTCATGAGCGCACGCTCCGACAGTTTCGTATCTTCTTGCGTGAACGACACGTGTTTCGTCTCTTTGACCGCGACTGCGGCGATCATTTCGACGACGTGACGTGAGACGTTGACGTCTCCTTCTGTGCTATGCATTCCATTTTCGTATGGCATGGTGTCACTTCCTTAACTCTAGTTTCGCTTCCCTTTATAAAGTGTAGCGGAAAACGTCCGTTTAGAAAAGGGTTTACGGTTTTGCATCTTTCACATCTTGGGCACGGCGGACGTCGATCTCGACGAGCGGCTTCAATAGCTTGACGACCGGCGGGCTGATGATCAATAGGACAATCAAGAAGGCGACACCGAACAAGACGAGCAATTGGAGCCATGACGTCGGCATGAACCCAGCCGGCACGAACGCCTTCCAGGCGACGACGAGGAAGACGTGCACCAAATAAATGTAGAGACTGTACTTTCCGGCCCGAGTGATGACCGGTAGCTCGCGCCCCGGGATGATGAGTGCGAAACTGATCGCCATGAGGATCGATACCGTATAGACAATCAAGAAGGCGAACGGTCCGCTCCAGATCGCCTCCGGCACCGCCGTCTCATAGGCGAACCGGAACTTGAACAAGTTACCGATATGATAGAACGCGCTCTCGTTCTGAAGACTCATCGAGGCGAGCAGCCCGAGCGTGAGCGCCGTGAAGACGGCAAATCCGCCGATCCGATACCGGTTCCGTTGCTCGGCCCGCTTCGGCAGTTCGAAGAAGTTCATCGTGTTCCGCGCGCTCATCCAGTTCCCGATCAAGAAGAACGGATAGAACATGATGACTTTCCGCAGGGCGAAGAAGCCGGTCGATTCAGCTTGGAAGCCGAACAAGAGCGCGAATAGGAGCGCGTACAGCACGTATCCTTTCAACTGGGTCACATACGGGGTGATGACGTACCAGATGATGATCGCCATCAAGTACCAGAGCGCCCAATACGGCTTCAATAGAATCAGTCCCGGGTTCTCGAGCGACAAGAGCGGGATGCCCTCGGTGAAGGCAAACCATGAGCCGAGGATTACTTGCCAGATGACGTAGACGACGAACAGCTGGATGACGCGCAAATAGCGGTTCTCCCGGAAGAAGTAACCGCTCAGCATAATGAATAACGGCATATGGAACGTGTATAAGAATAAATAGACCCATTTCGGCAAGATGTCGTCGTAAGCACCGCGCACGTCCGTCAACAAGTGACCGAACACGACGAGCAAGACGAGCACGCCTTTAATATTATCGTACCAATGATTTCGCATGTCTTTCCCTCTAGTTCTCTGTTAGTTTTCTGATTGTACTCTCTTTTTTTGCCTCATTCATCATAGCCGATTTTTTGAACGGGTGAAATTACGTTTCCACAAAAAAATGATGACGTCACTGTCATCATTCCCCGGATTTGCCCTTCGCAAGCCGAAACGTCAAGAAATCTTCATCCGACAGCATGTTTCAAGCGTATTCAAATAGACGAGAGTGGGTACAGTATAGTATAGTAGTCTTACCAAATAATCAGAATATTCTAATAAAAGGAGGTGTGGAGAATGGCTTCCGTCATTCGTAACCGTCACCACATGGTACATGACCCGAAACGTTCATTCTCTAACTTCGGATTTTGGTGGTTCACCGGCGCCTTTTCCGTCGGACTGCTCATCGTCGCCTTCGAACCGATCCGGGAACGATTCACTGCCATCCATCCGATTCTGTCCGTGCTGTCCTTTGTGTTCCTTTCGTTCTTCATCGGCGTCGCCATGAAACTCGCGCGTGACGTCTGGTGGCTCAACTACCTGCTCGAACGCACATCGAACCGATACATGTACATCGGGGCCGACACGCTCCGTAGCTGGCAGTACACGCTCGACTCCATCTGGTTATTGACCCGCACGTCACAAAAAAAGCTCGGCCGATTGTATATCCAAATCGACCGAACTGTCCGTTCTGAAGAGGCGAAGCGTCTGTTCGCCGCCTATTTGATTGATCGTGGTGTGCTTGTCGTCTACTCGAGACCATCGAAACCGAAGAAGATGGCTTAACCGAGATACGGCGCCAGCCAGGTCTGTGCTGCCTCGACTTCTTCCATACGCAGCTCGTGCCCGCCTTCGTGATAGAAGAGTTCAACGTCCGCTCCGGCACTTCGGAGCGTCGATGTGAGCTCTTCTGTTTCTGTTTTCGGGCAAATCGGGTCACGCTCCCCGGCCGAGATGAACACGTTCGCCCCCGTAAGGTCTGGCAACGTGAGTGAACGGTCGGGCACCATCGGGTGGAACAAAAGGGATGCGTGGAACGCATTCTTCCGGTAAAGCGCCGATCCGATCAAGTTGGCCCCGTTCGAATAGCCGAGCGGGATCATCTGGTCGCGGTCGATGCCATATTCCGCCGCCGCATCATCCAAGAACGTCAAGAACCGTTCCGTCTGCTGCTTCAAGTCCTCGAGGTCAAGGACCCCTTCCGCGTGACGGCGGAAGAAGCGAGACATGCCGTTCTCGAGCACGTCCCCGCGGAGCGTCAAAATGTTCGCCTCGGGAGCGAGTCTTCGTGCGAGCGGAATCAAGTCCTGCTCCGTCCCCCCTGTGCCGTGCAATAAAACGAGTGTCGTCTCGGTCGTGCCTTGAATGAATTGATGTATCATGTCATATCTCCTCTCGGGATTGTAATCGTCGGTAACGTACGGGTGATCGCGTCACGGTCTTGTTCGAACCAGGCCGGGAGCTTGAGCGTCGAGCCGAGGCCCTCCAAACTCTCATCAATCAAAAAGCCGGGCGCATCGGTCGCCAGTTCATGAAGAATTCGGCCAGCGTCATGGAAGTAGACCGAGCGGAAGTAGTGGCGCTCTTTCACTTCGGTCGGACGGAGCCCGAGCTCGAAGATGGCGTCTTGCCACGTCGTGTAGTCTTCCCCGTCGCCAATACGCCACGCGATATGATGGACCGTCCCCGAACCGGGCACCCCGTTCGGCAGGATGGTCTTTTTCACGTCGATGACGTTGCCGTAGTCGGCAGAGGCTTGTAGGCGAATCCATTCTGAATCTTCCCCTACCGTCTCAAAGCCAAACAGTCCCGTCAACAAGCGGACCGTCGCCTCAGGGTCTTTCGACAACAGCGTCGCTCCGGCAAAACCGGTGATTGCTTCAGCTGATGTCACGCCCGGCACGACCCAACTCGTCTGTTTCGAACTCGCCCGGGCGACGAGCTCGACGACGAGTCCGTCCGGGTCTTCAAACAAGAGCGACGGCTCGATGAACCGTTCGGTCGCGACCGTGCCGACGCCATGGTCGTTCAATCGTTTCTCCCAAAACAAGAGACTGTCTTCCGGGACGAGATAAGCCGTGACCCCGACTTGTCCGCTTCCGACGCTGCCTTTACCGATCCCTGGAATCGGGAAGAACGTGATGACCGTCCCCGGTGACCCTTGCTCGTCCCCAAAGTAGAAATGGTACGTGCCCGGGTCATCGAAGTTGACCGTCTGTTTGACGAACCGGAGTCCGAGGACATTCCCGTAAAAGTCTAATGTGCGTTGTGGGTCTTTCACCATCGCCGAGATGTGATGGATACCCGCTGATTGCTTCGTCATCTCATGTCCTCCTTTTTATTATCTTGATTTCAAGATAAATCATTTTCGAAGAAATGTGAAACTTTTTGCTCAATATGGCGTACGCTAATAGTAGACACCTATAAGGAGGTACATATATGACGTTACAAATCGATCGTGTGTCAAAACAGTTCGGTGACTTCACCGCTGTCGACGACTTGAGCTTCCACGTCCCGAAAGGCGAGATGTTTGGCCTGCTCGGGGCGAACGGGGCTGGCAAGACGACGACGTTCCGCATGATTCTCGACATTCTAAAACCGAGTGACGGGACGATCCTCTGGGACGGCCGAAAAGTCGACCGCCGCATCGTCGGCTATCTGCCGGAAGAACGGGGCCTCTATCCGAAGTCACCCGTCCGGGACCAGCTCGTCTTTTTAGCAAGCTTGAAAGGAATGCGCCAAGCCGAGGCGAAACGGGCGGTCAAGTCATGGCTCGAACGACTCGAAATCCCGCAGTATGAGAAGATGCGCGTCGAACAACTGTCCAAAGGGAACCAGCAGAAGATTCAACTCGTGGCCGCCCTGCTCCACAACCCGGAGCTGCTCATCCTCGATGAACCGTTCAGCGGGCTCGACCCGGTCAACGTCGAGATTTTAAAACGTGAAGTGCTCGCCCTCCGTGACGCCGGGACGACGATCGTCTTCTCGAGTCACCGGATGGAACACGTCGAGGAGCTATGCCAACATATCGGCATCTTGAAAGGCGGCCGCGCGGTCGTCAGCGGCGACGTTCCGACGATCAAGGAACGTTACGCTGAACCGGTGCTCTTTATCGAAACGGACCGACCTGACGTGCTCCAAGCCCTCCCGGTCGTCCGGGCGATCGAGCCGCATAAAGACGGCCATTTCGTCCGACTCGACTCATTCGACGACAGCGATGCGGTGCTCGGGGCCCTCGTGGCGAACGGGGCCGCCATCAAGACGTTCATGCGCCAACCCGTCTCATTAAACGACATCTTCATCAAGGAGGTCGGTCAACATGTTTCATAACTTCGGACCACTTTACTCGTTCACGTTACGCTCGAAGCTACGCTCAAAGGCGTTCCTCATCTCGACGTTGTTGACGATCCTGTTCATCCTCGGCTTCACGAATATCGACCGTCTGCTCGCGAACTTCGAGGATACCGACCAGGCCCAAGCCATCCTCGTCACTGAAAACAGCGAACTGACGACGCTCATGCAGTCGCTCGGTTATGAGGACATCGAATCGTCCGCGATCTCCGAGTCCGAAGCGCGCGCTGGGCTCGATAACGGCGACTATGAGATCGTCGCCTTCATCGAGGGCGATTCGGCCCGCGTTCTATCGGAACGTCCAGAACCAGACTTCACGACGGTGTTACAGACGGCACTCCGCGAAATCCGGAACGCCGAACTGATCGAGACGTCGAACATCGATCCGGCCGTCCTCGCGGCATTGAATGAGCCTGTCACGGTCGAAGAATCGTACCTCGGCCGCGGCGGTGAGAACTCGGACGAGCTGTTCTCGTCGTTCGCCTTCGTCTACGTCATGCTCATGTTGCTCTACGTCTCAATCATCACGTACGGCTCGATGATTTCGACCGAGGTCACGACCGAGAAGTCGTCACGCGTCATGGAGCTAATTATCTCGACGACGCATCCGGTGACGCACATGCTCGCCAAAATCTCGGCCATCGGGACGCTCGCGTTGCTTCAAATCGCGATTTTCCTCGGCTTCGGGTACTTCAGCGCCCGCAGCAACGAGATGGCCCAGTCGGTCATCGATAACGCCGGCAACGTCCGGGCCGTCGTCTATCTGTTGACGTTCTTCACGCTCGGCTACCTGCTCTATGCGGCCATGTTCGCCGTGCTCGGCTCACTCGTCAGCCGGGTCGAAGAATCGCAACAGATGACGATGCCGGTCATCATGCTGCTTGTCGCCGGGTTCCTCGCCGCCATGTTCGGCTTGAACAACCCGGAAGCACCGATCGTCACGATTTTGTCGTACGTACCGTTCTTCACGCCGATGCTCATGTTCCTTCGTGTCATGCTCGTCGATGTGCCGGTATGGGAAGTAGCGTTGTCGATTGGCATCATGATTGCCACGATCGGTGTGATTTTGTGGGTCGGCTCGAAATTTTATCGCGGCGGAGTCCTATTCTACGGCAACAACGCGATTAAACAATGGCGACAAATATTACAGAATCGACAATAACGTTTACAGCATTTTCGTTTTCGTATACTCTAAAGAATGTGCAAAATGAGGAGGAAACGAACAATGCGATCACGATTACTCGCAGCTTTAATCTTTACTTTCATGACGACGCTCACGACGTTCATCTGTTATACCGTCTTCTTGGACGCCGATGCGCTGTGGCAAATCTTGCTCGCATATGCGGGAAGCACGTTCCTCGGGACGCTCGCTTTTTGGTATCCGGTCAGCCGGCGTCCAGAGACGTCGCGGTTCGGCGGCGCGTGGATCGGCATCTTGATCACGACGACGACGCTCATCGGATTCACCGTGATCCGCTTCACCGTTCGCGGTGACGCCGCGTCCTTACTCGACTGGCAGACGATGCTCGCGAGCCTCGCCTACACGTTCGGTTACGTCGGTTGGGTGCTCACGATTCTCAACATCGTGCTCGGCTTCCTACTTGCCGGGACACGACCGAAAGTAAGATATGACGCACGTTCTGTGCGCTGAACGACAGAACGGCCACCCAAATGGGCGGCCGTTCTTTTTTATGCTCGATACCAATCCCAAAATGAAGCACCTTGTGCCACAATCACATAGTCCAACCATTGCGAAAAGTTGAAGGGAAAACGATGTAATTTAGCGCCCTCTTCATCAAAGCTCAAAAATTCTCCAATCCACATCCGATTGTCCGTCTCACTTATGTATTCACAAACCATCCATTCTCCGTCACGCCCCGCCCCTATCGGTAGAAAACGCGCCGGACAGTCCCATAATTGTTGGTGCTCAAGGATGTCCTCGATCGAGAACAATTCGATTGCTCCGCCGTATTCCGGGTCTTCGAACAGTTTGGCACCGTTCTGTTCGGTTAACCATGCACGGACCGCTGCCGGTGTTTCTTTCGGCAACCGCTCTAACTCCGTCGCAGTAGCTGGACCGTTGAAGGAGAATGTCAGTTGATTCACGTATCCTTCTTCTAACTGGACATCGAGCCGGTTGTTCACCAACCGTCGTTTCAGTACTTGAACAGCAATCATCACATTGTTCCTTTCATCCATAATGAAAAACCGTGGTCCCCCACGGCCCTCACTGCAATTTATACGATTTATCGACGACCCCGAACTCTGTATATTGGAACGAGTTGTCGACGAACTGGTCCGGTACGAGCTGCTCGATATAGCGAGCGAACGGCACGATCCGATGCGTCGGTTCGTGCGAGCGTCCCAGGTCGAGCACAGCATCGACGAGCGCCTCGAGCGCATGATGTGTCGTCGGTTCCTCGTCTTCGGCGAAGATGCGACGGAGTTCTTCCTCATGCATGAGGTCGAAGATGCGCATGCGTGCCTCGAGCTGCCGCTGCATGTCCTCGGTCGACTTGCCGTGCATCGCCTCATCATAGGCGAGCTTCATCTGCTCGAGCTCCGGGACCGTCCCTTTCATGAGCACTTTAAGCGACTCGCCCGTCCAAATATGGCGGGCCAAATAGTTCGCGTCGATCTTGAGCGCCTCGGCGAGCGCCTCTATGTAAGGCATCGTCGGGTAGACTTCACTCAGTTCGGTCCGGCGAATAAAGTACGGGGCGACGCCAATGCGGTCGGCGAGTGCCTCGACCGAGATGCCGGCCCGCTCACGTAAAATTCGAATCCGATCCCCATATCCCCGATACGGTGCGTTCTTTCCATCCATGTCTCTCTCCCCCTCTCTTCTTAGTATAGTTCCCGAATCCATAAAAAAATACTCGGAAGCGTATGCCTCCGAGTAAAATGTTCAACTTATTTTTTCGTCAATTCGACGACTTCTGAAGAACCGGCTGTGACCGTGTCGCCTTCAGCAACGAGTTTGTTCACGCCAAAGCTGTCGTGGTTCGTGATGATGACTGGTGTAATCGTCGACGGCGCGTTCGCTTTGATGAAGTCGAGGTCGAACGTGACGAGCGTGTCGCCAGCTTTAACCGCTTGACCTTCTGTCACGTGCGTTTCGAAGCCTTCACCTTTAAGGTTGACCGTGTCGAGACCGATGTGAATCAAGTACTCTGCACCGTTGTCAGCGTTGATCCCAATTGCGTGTTTTGTCGGGAAGACAGTCGCGATTGTACCGTTGACCGGCGAGACGACTTTGCCGTCTGTCGGTTCGACGGCGATGCCGTCACCCATCATTTTTTGCGAGAACACTTGGTCAGGAACGTTTGTGATGTCAATGACCTTCCCTGTAAGCGGTGAAACCGCGTTAAGTTGTTCTTCTTTACCACCAAATAGTTTTTTAAAGAATCCCATAGCTTAATCCCTCCAACATGTTCTGTTAATCAAAGTCTTAGCTTTTATACCCGAAAAGCTTCCTCTTCAATCCCTACCCTATAAACGGTATAGTTGTAATAAGGTAGTGCGAATTCGTTTACACATCGTAAGAATACGAGTGTGCAACCGCTTTTGCAAGCCCTTTTTACACTTTATAAAAATTTCACATGATGGAGGCGCTTACAATGACGACTTTCACAAAATTGTCATATGAACGGCCCGACTTGGACGCTTTGAACAGCCGCTTGTCGGACTATTCAGTCGAATTGCAACAAGCGAGCACACTCGAAGAGGCGAACGAATTGATTCGCCAAATCAACCAGGAACGGAACGCGTTCGAGACGCAAAGTCAACTCGTCGCAATCCGCCACTCGATCGATACGCGTGACGCGTTCTATGAGGCCGAGCAGACATTTTTTGACGACGCGTTACCGGTTTACGAGAAAGAGGTCCAAGCGTATTATCGCGTCTTGACCGAGCACGACCTGCGGAGCCAACTCGAACAGGAATGGGGCAGCCAATTGTTCGAACTCGCCGAGCGCGCACTCAAAACGTTCGAGGAGTCGCTCATCCCGAAACTGCAGGAAGAGAACCGATTGGCGACCGCCTATCAGAAAGTCATGTCGGCGGCCCAAATCGAATTCGACGGCAAGACGCTCAACTTGTCCCAGTTCGGACCTTATCTACAATCTCCTGACCGCTCGCTACGAAAAGCGGCATCCGAGGCCCGTTATACATATCTGGCCGACAACGGAGACGAACTCGACCGCATCTACGGCGAACTCGTCCGCGTCCGGACCGACATCGCGCACGCGCTCGGCTTCCCGTCGTTCGTCGAGCTCGGTTACGCCCGGATGCAACGTGTCGGCTATGACGAGTCGAACGTCGACAACTTCCGCAAACAAGTGCGCGACGTCATCGTCCCGCTCGCGACGACCTTAAAAGAGAAGCAGGCGAAACGGATCGGTGTCGACACGCTCACGTACTACGACGAGTCGTTCGTCTTCCCAGACGGCAACGCGACGCCACAGGGCGACGAGGCGTTCATCATTGAAGGCGGGAACACGATGTATCGTGAACTCTCAAAAGAGACGGACGAATTTTTCCAATTCATGCAACAGCGCGGCGCCCTCGACTTGACGGCGAAACCGGGCAAGGCCGGCGGCGGTTACTGCACGTACCTCCCGTCGGAAGGTCTGCCGTTCATCTTCTCGAACTTCAACGGGACGGCCGGCGATATCGACGTGCTCACGCACGAGGTCGGTCACGCCTTCCAAGTTTACGAGAGCCGTCATTTGACGACGCCGGAATACGCGTTCCCGACTTACGAGGCGTGTGAGATCCACTCGATGTCGATGGAGTTCTTCTGCTGGCCATGGATGGAACTGTTCTTCGGCGATCAAGTCGACAAATACAAGTTCAATCATTTGGCAGGAAGCATCACGTTCCTCCCGTACGGCGTCCTCGTCGACGAGTTCCAGCACGTCGTCTACCGCAACCCTGACATGACGGTCGCTGAGCGTCGCCAGGCATGGCGTGACCTTGAGAAGGTGTACTTGCCGCACCGTGACTATGAGACGAACGACTACCTCGAGACAGGCGCTTGGTGGCACCAACAAGGACACATCTTCCAGAGCCCGTTCTACTACATCGACTACACGCTCGCGCAAGTGTGCGCCTTCCAATTCTGGGTGCGCATGCATGAGGACCGTGAGGCGGCGTGGAGCGATTACCTCACGCTCTGCCAAGCCGGCGGCAGCCGCTCGTTCCTCGAGCTCGTCGAATTGGCCGGTCTCAAGTCGCCGTTCGAGGACGGCGTGTTGAAACAGACGGTCGGACAGATTGAAGACTATCTATTGAAACACCCATTAGCGAACTAAAACGAACCCACTCACGTCAGCGTGAGTGGGTTTTCGCGTTCCAGCCCGAGCATGGCGCCGACGTATTGCGAGGCCGTCATGAAGGCGATAAAAGCGCAAAGTTCACTGATCTCGGCATCCGTGAAGACGTCTTGGAGCACACGAATTGATGAGGCCGGCATGTCGCCTTTCAGTTGTAAAAATACATCGGCGAACCCAACGGCGAGTGCCGTCCGTTCGTCGAACATATGCGGTTCAGGCTTTCCTTTCGCCTGGCAGTAGTCACAGCCGTTTTGTTGGGCGAGCGTCCGTCGTACCTGTTCTTTCAACTCGGCGGACAGTCTCCCCTCGCCCGTTAACGTGTCTCCGAGCGCTGACCACTGTCGCATCACGCCCTCGTCATGCCCAATCAATCGTTCAAACGGCGTCTTTCCGATGACAGCTGGTTGGATTCGACTCATTTCAACACCTCCTGTATATAAGTATAGAAGGTGATTACAGTGTTTCCCATTTCATTCATAACGGAATCCAGGTACAATACATGCCATATAATACGAAAAAAAGGAGAATTCATTTCATGCTAAAAATCGACGATATCGACCGTCTCCTCTTACATGAACTATCAAACGACAGCCGCCTCTCGATGAGCGAACTCGGGCGCCGCATCAATTTATCGGCTCCGTCCGTCGGCGAACGCGTCCGCCGGCTCGAGTCATTTGGCGTCATCAAAGGCTACACGATTGATATCGATCATGAATTGCTTGGTCGACCGATTCAATGTCTCATCGAGGCGACCGTGAAGAACGGGAACTATGAGGCGTTCACTCAGTTTTTGGGTCAGCAGTCGAACGTGTCATTCTGTTATCGCATCTCCGGGAGCGCCTGCTATATGCTGAAGATGCAATTCGCGACGTTCGCCGAGGCCGAGCAGTTCATCGATGCGGCCATCCCTTACGCCCAGACCGTTACACATTTCATCTTCTCCGAGGTCAAGACGCAACAACAGGTGAGCCTGTGAGCCCACCTGTGTTTTCAAATCACATCTAATGGTTCTTTTTGGCTCGGTGGCGGGAACGCCTCGTCGAGCGCATTAAAGTCGTCCTCGGTCAAGTTGAGGAGCAACGCCGCGCCGTTCTCTTCGACGTGCGCTTTCTGACCCGCTTTCGGGATGGCGATGACGTTTCCGCTCCGCACCGTCCACGCAAGCAAAATTTGGGCCGGCGTCGCACTGTACGCCTCGGCGATCCGGTTCACCGTCTCGTCGTTGAAGACTTTCTCTTTCACGTCGCTGCCTTCCGCGAGCGGGGCGTAAGCCATCATCGGGATTCCTTGCTCCTGTAAAAATGGCAACAAATCGTATTCGACGCCGCGGCTGCCGAGATGATAGAGCACTTGGTTGACGGCGCAATGTTTCCCCTTCGGCAAGGCGAGCAGTTCTTTCATGTCGTCGACATCAAAGTTCGAGACACCCCACGCTCGGATCTTACCGTCCGCCTTCAACTGTTCGAGCCCGTCGACCGTCTCCTCGAGCGGGATGTTCCCGCGCCAATGCAGGAGATATAGATCGAGGTAGTCCGTACCAAGCCGTTCTAGCGTGGCGTCACAAGCTTGGACGAGTTTGTCGCCCCCGGCGTTATGCGGATACACTTTCGAGACGAGGAACACGTCTTCCCGCCGGTCTTGAATCGCTTCACCGACGAGCGACTCCGATTTCCCTTCCCCGTACATCTCCGCCGTATCGATGACGTGCAACCCGCAGTCGAGTCCCGTCCGGAGTGCCTCGATCTCGGCTTCCCGTTTCGATTCGTCTTCTCCCATGCGCCATGTGCCTTGCCCGAGGGCCCTCATTTCACGCCCGTCTGGCAATTCAGCCACGTGTTGTTTCAGTGCCGCCAAAATTAATGTATGTGGAATGCGGTTCATGCCATCTCCTCCTTCGTCCATTGTTCATGTAACGGCCCGGTCGTCCCAAAGACGGGATCGGTCGCCGGTTTGTCGACTCGTTCGATCCGTTGCACACTGTCCGGCCGTTCTTCCGGTTTCCCTGTCAACGTGTCATAATCGCGTCCTTCCGGATAGGCACCGACGATGGCAAAGTCTTCACTCGCCTCGAGACGGCGATGTCCCGTCCCGGCCGGCAAAATCAAGACGTCTCCTGCTTGAAGCGAGACGAGGTCCCCGGTCGCACCGCCAAGTTGGACGGTCGCCCGGCCCGACTTCACGCCGAGCACTTCATGCGTATTGCTATGGTAATGGTGATAATCGAACACCCCGTTGACCCAGCTGTTGCCCCAACCGTTATGTTCGAACGTCTCTTGCATGCCGTCCGTCTCGTCGAACACGCCTCGGTATAAAAGCACCGGAAAATCTGGATTGTTCGGAATCGAACCGTCGTCTTCAAATCGATATGTCTTCATATCCATTGTCATCCCCTCCTTTGTCTCTTGTGACTGTACCCGACATGAGGCAACAAAAAACGGCTGCTCGGCACGAGCAACCGTTTCGTCAGGAAATCACGTCTTCCCCAGGCACACATCATATTCAAAATCGGTTGGAAGTATTATCCCAGTCCCCATTTTCCCAGCAACAAGTGCTCAGTGATTGGCACGATTCAGGTCAGACTCAATTTCAATTTGGGGTATGACCCAGACGAGGTCATCGAGGAGCTCGGTGAATCATTTCTCGCCGCTCTCGTAACACAAGCACATCAAAAAGACACTTTCCATTGTGGAAGTCGTCACTTGCGTTACAGCCAATGGCTCGGCCGCGTGAAAACGGGCGCCAGTCTCGTATGCTGGTCCCCGTTCATCGCGTTCACTTGCATCTGTGTCAAAAACAGACTGTCGGTTAACACCGCTCCTCGCACGTCGAGATCTCGTACGTCGGCCCCCATGAAATCGACATAGGACAGGTCTTGCCCACGTAAGTTAGCACCAATCAACAAGGCGCCTCGGTAACACGTTCCTCTCACGTCATGCTTGGTCACGTTTCGTCCAATCAAATCGGCACGGTCTTGCTCGTGTCGTGACGTCAACGTCAGGCCGCCCAGTTTCAGTCCTTCCGCACGTATGTGCTGACTGAGTCGGACGAACAACGGGCGGGCCTGTTGTCGGAATGCCATCAGCGCCGTCCCGGTCAACTGTTCAGGCGCTAACTCACGGAATGACAGCAGTTCTTCCAATAGTGTCTCGAGTAACCGAGCATCGTGCTCTGGGATGTCCCGGCTCAGGATGTCAGTGATGTAGAGCAGCAACTCGTGGACTTGGCTCATGATTGGCACTATCGCGAACATGCGCGGCCCATCGACCTTCCCCTCTCGCCAGCTTCGTCCGTGAAACGTCACTTGTGACACGAACTGCCCTGCCCCGAGACAGTCATACACCGTACATCCTTTGAAGCCCCGCTCGCGCAGTTCGGAATGGATGTTGCAGGCATACGAATCTGCCAAATGGACACACGGCTGTCCTGCCGGTTTGTCCATCGGGAAATCCTCAGATTTCAAGTAGTGGAACGCCACACAACAGAGACCGAAACAATTCGCACAATCCGGTTTGAGCGATTCACGCAACATATGTAAATCGGGCATCGCCATCCATTGTCACTCCTTTCTTGTATGTCTTGACTCTATACATACAAGTATAAAGAATGTCCCTATTTTTCCATAGCCTCTATTCAATCAATCAAGGTTGCCTTCATCCTTTTCCCCATAAAGCAGTTGCTCCCTCGTTCGCCTTTTCTGTTGTGCCTCGGATATTTCTTTGTAAAGCGCAATCACGGCATCGAACGAGCTTTCGACGTCGATTCGTTGTTCCAACAGTTGATCAACATAGAATCCGTGACGCAAATCTTCAAGGTAGAGCTCCGCTGCTTGATCGAACATCATCTCAAACTGCTCTTTTGCGTCTCGAATCTCATCATGTGGTTCCCTATCCGTCAAAAGCCGCTGGTCGAAAGGGTCTGTCGATTGAATGAGCTCGTCCCACGCTTCAGGCGACAGTCTGGCTTTCCAATAATCATAGCCCGATTCAAAGCGTTGCAACGGTTGACCGGATGGAAACGATTTTTCGGCATATGCTTCGTACAGTTTCTTCCAATGTTCGAAAAACCAATTGATCATCGCCATGTCCCAGTCCATGAATATCTCTGATTTGTCATGTTCGACATATTGGACCCTTCCGCCTTTATACGTCACCTCATAACGAATCGTCCCTTGAATGGACTCGTCGCGATAAAACATGTCATCGCGATACTCCATATCATCTAAATCAAGGTTTGCTGGCTTCTGATACGCTTCGAGTGCACTCGCAAGCGATTGGACAACTCCTGTCGTCAGATTGGTGAACGTCACTTCAATTCGCTCGATGGTTCGGGGTGTCTCGATGATTCCTTCGTTGTAACAGACGGCCAAGACGAGCGGTCGTAGGCTCTCCGTCGAATCGGGAATCGCCATCCATTCATGCAGTAGCGGGTCATGGTAATACCCCGCTTCGATTAACGCTTCTGTGTTGTGGGCATCATTTTCAATGATTGAATACAACAGAACGTCAAGTGGTTGAACTTCACCGTATGGGATTATTCCATAGAAGTTTTCCTCGATCTCGTCACCCGTCCGGAAGTCCCGACCGCTCCACCACTCCACGACAAAACGCCATCGCTCGACGAGCCACCATACCCACTCACCGCCGTTCATACCGGTTTGCCATTCATTCCGTTCATAGGCGACCCACTCGTCTTTATCGTACGAAACGGACTGAGTGGTCCCGTCTTGGTAGCGGACCTGATAGGTGAAGATGCCATGTAACGTGTCTCGGTGAAGCAAAGAACAAGCCGATTCATTCATAAACAGCATGAAATCGATGAAGTTCACCGCTTCCTCAGACCCTGCCTCTTGAAACCATAGCTCAATCGATTCAATGACTCGTGCTTCCATCTATAGTCCGCCTCCCCGTTGCTTGTACTAACGCATACAAAAACCAACCCGCTTTCACAGGTTGGTCCGTTCGTTCAGTTCACTTTATTCTCGAGCTGTTGCAACTTCGTCGAATAGTACTCGATGATGTCGCGGCGCCGGATGATGCCGATGAAATACTTCCCGTCATCGACGACCGGCACGAAGTTTTGATCCGTGATCGCATCGACGAGCTCCTCGATTTGCGCCGTGATGGCGACCGGCTTATACCGTACGCGTTGCTTGATGTCTTTCAGGCGTGTCCGGAGCACTTTTTCGTAGTCTTCTTCCCCGCGAAGCTGTTCGGCGAGTGCCCAGAGCAAATCCCCTTCTGTCATCGTCCCGGCGTAAAAGCCGTTCTCGGATACGAGCGGCACCGAGGTGAAGCGATGATGTTTCATCTTCTCGAGCGCTTGACGCACCGTCGATTCCGGGTCTAAATATTTGACGTCTTCTTTCGGATATAAAAAGAAAGCGATATTCATGTACAATCTCTCCTCAATCTAAAAATCCACCTCTCCATTGTACCATGTATTAAGGTCTAGTCAGCACAAATTGACCATCTAAATGTCATCCGTTCTAGCAAAAGGAGGCTTATTTCTTTTTTCTTGTGAAGCGTTTCCAGACGAGCTGTTCGAATTGTGTGAGAACACAAAAACAGGCACGGTCCCGAGCGGCTTTTCCATAGCCATCCTTGACCGTGTGACGAACACCAACGACTCTATGTCAAAACCTCGACATACAGCAAACTTGTTCAATCTCAACTCGAACAAAGTGCTTCATTTTAGCTATACCCGTGTACAAGTCGTTCTAGCCTCAAAATCCGTAACAAACATGCTACAGATGGCCATCAAAAAAAGCCTAGGAACGTCCTAGGCTTGTCACACACTCAAATAAATCCGAGCAACGTCTTGTTGAACTTGTCCATCTCGTCGAGGACGGTACCGTGACCGCTCTCCTCGAACCGCTCGATGCGGGCGTTCGGGATGCCTTTTTCCATCTCGAGCGCGAACTCGAACGGACAAATCTTGTCATGGACGCCATGGATGATAAGCGTCTCGACATTGACTTTCGGCAAGTCCTCGCGCAAATCCTCATCACGGAGTGCTTTCGCCGAAGCAATCGTCCCGTGACTCGACGCGACGAGCGACAGATGATGGAACCAGTTTTGCATCGGTTTCGAATGTTCTTTCTCGAAGAAAATCTCACCGAACCCTTCGAGCATCTTCGGACGGTCTTTCAACGTATCCTCAATCAACGCGTCGACCTCGGCTTGCGTCATCCCGTACGGATAGTCCGGACGTTGCGTGAACACTGGTGCCGCTGCGCCTGAGAGGACGAGTTTCTTCAACCCGTCATCCGGGAAATCGACGGCGTAACGGATGGCGATGGCCCCGCCCATCGAGAAGCCGACGAGTGTGAAATCTTTGATGCCAAGCCCGTCAACGACCATGTGCACGTCCGACGCCATCGTCGCATAGTCATAACCTGTCGCCGGTGCATCCGACTTGCCGTAGCCACGATAGTCGATCCCGACGTAGCGATAGCCTGCTTCGAGCAACGCATTCTTTTGATACTCGAACATGTTGTTGTTTGCCGGCCAGCCGTGCAAGAATACGACGGCATCGCCTGTCCCGACGTCTTCCACGTAAATACTCGTTCCATCATGTGCTGTAATATAGTTCCCCATTGGTCAAAACCCCCAGTTGGATTGTTGAGCGGCGTGCGTGTTTGCCCACAACCCACTTTTTCCCGTTTGACCGAAGTGGAAACCTGTCAACTGTCGCGCCAGAGCGATTCGGCTTTCAAGACATGCTCAATCGCCGCCGCTCCTTCGCGTAATACGGACGTCCGCCACGACTCATCTTCCGGATAAAACATGGCCATGAATTCTTTTTGAATGCCGTTGCGGGCTTCCGGGTCTTTCGTTCCTTCAAAGTAGAGCCGGTTCTCGAGAATAATTGTCAAGAACTCGCGAATCGTCGCTTTCGTCGACGTCCCGAATGTCCCGAACTCGAACAACGCCGAGACGAGTTGTTTGTCCGGATAGTGCGTGTCCCGTACGTAATAGAAATGGTTCGTCGAGTCTCCGAGGACGTCGGTCGGGTCATACGTCTGGATATTTTTCAGTCCGTATGTCCGCTTCAGTTCGTCCGCATCACGCCCGTCCCGTTCACTGATGACCATCGTCACTTCGTTCGTCGGACCGAGCGCCGTATGCCAATCCATGTGGACGACGCGGTCATAGCGATCGAGCAGGTCATGTTGAATCTCCTTCAAAAAGATGGCGGACGGCTCATCCGACTCACCGCCATAATAGACGCCTTTCGGGAACTGATATTGTCCCATCCCTTTCGCCTCGGTCATCGCCTCGAAGCCGTCGAGCTTGATACCAGAACCGAGGAACGAGTAGATATGTTCGCGCGATTCATGGTAGTCATCGATGACGCCGTCCGGGACGAACAAGTGCCGCATGACTTCATACTCTTTATTGACGTTACGCGGGAGTGATTCCCGGTCGATGACGTAGTTCCGGTTCAAGTCGACGTTATGTTCATTGACGCGGCGGAAGTGCTTCATCCCCCACGGATTGACCGCATGGATGAGACAAATTCCCGTCGACTCATGCCGAAGATTTTCGAGCTGCGTCTCGACGAACTGATGCGTCACGGCGGCACCGGCATACCCTTCGATGCCATGCTCGCCGATTGTCATGAGGAGCACCGCCTCGCGTGACCCCGCCGGCTCACCGATGATCAAGTCGATCGTGTCCTCGCCGATCGAGTGGGACATCACGCGGGCCGTCGGATAATAGGTTTTAACGTTGTCGAGTAAGGCGAGAAACTTCTCACGCGACTCTTCGTATGATGATGAAAAATAATGACTCATGGTGATTCCCTCCATTCTAATCTTCTGTACCCCATTCCCATTCCAGACCAGACTAAAAACGCCTCCATGGCGGAGACGTTTTCTAAATTTAGTGGGCCCCGGCTTTCGTCCCACGGTTTTGACGCCGGAACTCGAACAAGTAGACGAGCGGAGCGAGCAGAACGGCGCCGAACACCCAATACGCGCCCGGGCTCACAAACAACATCTCGAACGCCCGGAAAAACCAGGCAACGAGCGAGAAGCCGACGACGAGTTCGGCCGTCCAAATGACACTACGACGAACAGCGAGCGTGAGCGTGTTCGTTTTTTGGAAGAGGGCCGCGAGAAAGGCGATCAAAAAGGCCGGGAAGCTACTGAGCCAAAGCATCCGGTTCATCGTGGACTCGGCAAAATACGTGTTGCCGACTGATACCGTGATCACATAATGCGCAACGAGCACCAATAAGACGACAATCCAACCCATGAGGACGTCATGTTCCCATTTTTTCATCATTCTCCCTCCGTTCCACACAAAAGAGCTACCCTTATATTTACCCGTTTTGCGAACACTTCGGACAATTCTGCGTCAAAAAAGACGCGTCCCATAAGGAACACGCCAGATTATTTGTCCATCAAGTGACGGGCCCATTCGGTCGCCCGCTTGAGCTCTCCGTCTTTGAGTGGTCCTTCTTTATCAAGGACGATGAACGACTCTTTCAGCACCGGTTCCGCTCCTTTTTCGAGCAGTAACTGCTCCATGCGGGTCGAGGCGTGACCGAACCATTTGACGATTTTCCCGACGAAAAAGCCTTGATCTTCTTCGGCCATACTCGTATCGAAGGCTGCAGCTCGCGTACCACGCAGCGCATGGTCCGACAAGCCATCGAGAAACGTCTTCACGTCCTCGGTCTCGCGCCCTCCGTGAGTCGGCGAACCAACGATGAACAAATCAAGGTTGGCGAGGTCGCCGTATCCGACGTGGCTGATTTGCATGATGTCGACGCGGTGTAAGTCGCTGAATCCGTCCTTGATGGCATATGCGACTTTTTCGGTACACCCGTACATCGAGTCAAAGATGATGAGAATTTTCATACAATCTCCCTCCATTGTGCGAAAGCTCTACGTATCTATATATGACTCTTCCCTTAATGAACGAGGCCTCATCATGGATTCAGTTAATTTTTATGTCTTTTCTTCACTCGTGTAGACACAAAAAGGACAGCACCAATTCCAAACACCGCATACGCAACCTTATCCAGATGGTCACGCATGCTGAACGGGGCGTCATGCCGATACTCGGCCCGCTTCCACCCAGACCCACCCTCGACCGCAAGGACGTCCTCCATCGCTTCCCCGTTCACTTTCCGATATGTTGTCCCAACCGGATACATGTTCGAGGCGTCCCCATAATAGCTGCCATCCATATCGTCGGCCATCGTCTTGACCTCGCCGACGACTTCTCCCAAGTCAGCCTCCAATACGGCGACATCCATCACTTCATACACCCGTCCGTCCAACACGACGAACGCATACGCCCACGACAAAGCTTGAGCCGACAAAGAGACAGACAGAAGGAGCAATACTAATCCGATGACGCGTCTCATCGAATCGCCCACACGAACGTCGCCGAGTCACTCAGATCAATCTCATCCGGCTCAAGTTCCGGCATCGCCGCCTCCGAGAAGAGAACCTCGTCATGGAGCGTGAGACGAGTCGGCGAATAAAGATGAAGCTCGCCCCATGTGTAGTCGATTTGAAGCAAGTCACCGAGCGTCGCCCCGGCCCCTTTCGCCAACAGTTCGGCCCGATGACGCGCGTTCGCCGCCGCGCTCGCGAGCAATTCGTCTTGAATCGAATCCGCGTCTTTGATCGTGAACGAGATGGACAGCTTCGGCTCGGCTAGCGAGTTGCTGACATGTTCGATGACCGCTGATAATTGTTTCGTATCGAGCGGAAACTCGAGTTTCGTCTTCTGCTGACAGACGTAACCCCGGAAACGGGATTTATAGTTGCCTTGTTTGTCCCGATAGCTCTCATAGTCGGTGTCGATCGAGAAGTCGGTCGTCTTTAAATCCGTCTTCGCAAAGCCGGCCTGTTCAATCGCTTTTTGCAGACGTGTGACGGCGATTGCCGCCCCGTTCATCGTCTCTTCGTAACGGACAGCCTTCGAGGTCAACTCCATTTTCACGACAATCAAATCTGGTTTAGCCAATACTTTTCCCGTTCCTTTGACAGTGATGGTGCGATCCATATGATGTCCTCCTTCTGATTCAAGAAATGCCGAACCCCCCTACCCGAAACCTGATTTCGCGAAAGTTTTCCTTCATCTCAAAGCTTCCTTGTTTCTTCACCTACTGGATTATTTTCTTTGTGATCACTTTGAGTCAGCCTTCCCTTCAATCATGTCTTTCCTGTCAATGACACCACGAGTCCGATGAGATAGCCGAATGCAGTACCTGCCGCGATTCCGTACACCAATTCAAATCCAAATAGGAGCGAACTGATGATGCCAATCCCAGCTCCAAACACCAGTCCGAGTCCTACACCCGACGCTTGCCAATTCTGCTCTGTCATCGTAGTCCCCCCTCTCTTCCATATCTTCTTCCCGTTAACGGAACCGTTCCATCATAAACGCTTCTACGTCATCGAGTGTTTCAGCGCCACGTAGCGACGGATAGGCATCTCGACTGAAGACGAGTCCTTCGTCCGTGTTCAAGAACATGTACCGCTCACCGTCCGGAAATCCGTAATCACTCACATCCATCACTTGAAGCGTGGCTTCGTTTTGTGACCAGATGTGTGACGCTTCGTGTGGAATCGGCATAAAAATCCCTTCCATGCCGAGGCGAAGTTCAGAGATGACGTCCGCATCCGACTGAAGCACTTCAGAACCGGCACCGGCAACCGTGAGGACTTGAATCGTTCTGCCCGGCTCGATTTCGCCCCGATAGACGTCTGTCACGTCAATCGTCACAATCGACTGATATTCCGCTTGTCCATTGAAGTCGAGTTCGATGTGGTCAATCTGCTTCACGACGCCTCTCACCACGGCGGGATTCCATTTCGAGAACAGCTCGTCCTCACTCATCTCGGCAAGGTTTGCCGACGACATCCTGACATCGATGTCATCTTCATCGATATAAGCGACCGACATATTGCTCGAGCTGTCCGACAGCGGAATCAATTCTTTAAAACCGTCCCATGTCACGACAAAGAGTGTGACAGCGGCGGCTGCCACAAGACCACCCATCCAATGCCAATGTCTCCGCTTTTTGGCTTCAACCACCATCGATTCCTCGACGAACCGGTCATCGACGTCCCCCATCAAACGCGTGAGCCGATCTCCGTTCATAGCGCCACCCCTTCCGCTTCGAGCATTTGTTTCAAGTCGTTCCGAGTCCGAAGCAGCACCATCTTGACCTTGCTCTCACTCACCTGGCGCATCTTCGCGATGTCTTTAATCGATTGAAAGTGAAAGTAACGCCCCATAAAGATCTGCCGGGTCTCTTGCGGCAACTGGGCCAAAAAGTCGTTCAACAACTCGACGACTTCTGAATCGGTCGCGACGGAGGAGGCGAGACAGTGCTCGAGCTCACTGACAATGAGCGGGACTTGTCCCGCTCCGCGCTTCTTCGCGTTCGTTTTCTCATACTTATGGAGCGAGACGTTCCGGACAAGCTTCGCCAAATAGGCGGCGAGCCGCGCTGGACGTGTCGGCGGAATCGCTTGCCACGCCTTCATGTACGTATCATTGACACACTCGTCCGCGTCCTCCCGGCTATGCAAAATGTTATAAGAAATCGTACGACAATAGCCGCCGTACTTTTGCGCCGTCGCCTCAATCGCCCGCTCGGAACGTTGCCAATACAAATCGATAATCGCTTGATCGTCCAATCGAATCCCCCTCTCGATGTACTTACATCTTTATAGACCGGAAATGAAGTCCATCGGTCACAACTTCTGTAAAAGTTTTTTAGATCGGCTCTTCACGGCCGGGCTTCCCGTCTCGCATTGCGACTCGAGCAAGGTTTTCAGGTCGTCACGGAAGCGTGAATGCACGGCGCTCAAGTCGAAGATCGCCTGCAGAGCGTTGACGATGACGATGGCGCTCGTCCCCGTGTCAATCCAATCGGTGAGCACGTGAACGATGCCGGACGCCTCTTCCTCTGTCAACGTCATCCGTGGCATGAGTTGGGCCAAGTGCCACCTCACTTCTTGTTGGGTGACAATCTGTAACTGCTCGAACAAGGACGCCCGATGAGCTCGAAGCAGCTTTGGATGGCGGCGGGTCACTTTCTCCATCGCGTCCGCACTCCGCATCCGAACGACGGGACGGTCATCGGTCAAGCCGGTCATCAATTCGCTGAATCGGTCCGGGTCGTTCCCGACGTAAGCGACGACCGCATCGACATGACCAACCGAGCGCAAATCCCCACCACTCAATACTTCTCGGATGTCCATTCTCCCACCTCTTTCTTCTTTCTCATTTTACAAAAAACGGGACCCAGTAGACACTGAATCCCGTTCCATCTATTTTTTGAGTGACTCTCCGTCAATCATCAATTGTTCTCTTGCTTCAACCGGTCGATGATATTATCCGACTTCACTTTCGAAATCGCGTACAGCATCGAAGAACCAACGATGAGGAAGATTACGACCGTGACGAACACAATATCGCCCCACGGCAATGTGAACGGTGCTTCGAACGTGTTGATTTGCGCCCGGTAAATCAAGTACATGATGAGCACACTGATTGGCACCCCATACGCCAATGCTTTCATGCCGTAGAAAATGCTCTCATAATACACCATCTTGTTGAATCCCTTCGGTGTCATCCCGACCGACCGCAGCATCGCGAATTCGCGGCGTCGGAGTGAGACGCTCGTCGAGATTGTGTTGAAGATGTTCGCCACCGAGATGAGCGAGATCAAGACGATGAATCCATAGACGAAAATCGATAACAGCAACAACACCTGCTCTTGTTGTTCACGCTGCTCCGACACGTTGAAGATGTATTGGTCCATATTTTGTTCCGCCTCAATCACTTGTTGCGTCGCCTCAGGATTACTCGTGTTCAAGGCGATTGATGGACTTGATTGTTTCATCAATTGACCAATCGCATCCTCTTCAAACGTCCCTTCCCGAACGATCACATCAAGCCATCCAAGTGAGCTCGTCATCACACCGGTCGGGGGGACGTCGGTCATGGCGCCGATTTTGATTGTTTTGAGCGGTGCCGTGTCGTCCGTTGCGTTCTCGTCCCGGAGTTCAAGCGTATCGCCGATTTCGGTCTCAATCGTCTTCGAGTTCACAAATTTCTTCTTGTCGACGTCTTGATACGATACTTCATCAATCAAGACGGCACCCGGTATCTCTCCTTCTTCAAAATTGCTGGCGGCTGCCCCGATCTGTTTCAAGTACGCATCGAAACTTTCATCATCTAATTGATAGAGGGAGACATAATACATGAATTTCCCATCATCGAAGTTGAATGCCAAGTCTTCGTTCTCGATGACCGCGCTCGGTAACCGTGCTTCGTCGACCATCGTCTGGACGGTCGTGTTCTCGAAGTACGTCCCGCTCGTCACATGGTCCAACGTCTCATAGCGACGTAAGTCATCTTTACTGAGATTCGACCCGTTCACGAGAATATCGAACTCATACGTGCCTTGTGACATCTCGAGTGACTGTTCGAGTCGATCTGTGAAGTAACTGACGACTAAAAAGAGCACGATACTGATGACGAGCGAGAACACCGTCGCCAAATACCGTTTCCGGTTGCGTTTTGTGTTTTTCAGCCCAATCTCCGCTTCCAATCCGAAGATTCGTCGCACGAGTTTCGACGTCTTCACGTTCTTCGACGTCAGTCGCACGTCCTGGGTCTGACGAATCGCGTCAATCGCAGAAATCTTCGAAGCGCGGCGTGCCGGCAGATAACACGAGATGAAAATCGTCACGCTCGAAATGAGCACCGTCAACAGGAGCGTGATTGGTGTGACGACGACCTCAAACTTCTCCGTCACATTGAGCGCTTTCTCAGCAAAGGCGTTAATAAACAGGAACGTGACCCCGATCCCGGTCACCCCGGCAAGGATACCGAGCGGGATGCTAATCCCTCCGATAATCAGTCCTTCAAAGAAGACCGAGTTTCGTTTTTGCCGTTTCGTCGCCCCGACACTCGCGAGCATCCCGAGATAACGGGAGCGCTCAGATACGCTGATGGCGAACGCGTTATAGATGAGCGAAATCGAGCCGATGACGATGACCGTCATGATGATCCCGACGAAACCATACAACGTCTTACGCAATCCGCCGTCGTCTGTCACTCCGTAATAGCGAAGCAACGATGAGTTATAGGCGACCCCTTCAATTTTCTGTTCGTTCATCACTCGTTCCGTATCCGAGTAAATCGAGTTATCGACATCGTTCAAGGCAACGAACGTATCGACGGTCGCACCGTTCAACGCTTTGTCGTCAATGTATCCGACGACCGTATACCCTGGCGACCAAGTCGGCTCCCAGGCCGGGCGCGTCATTGTGCCGACGACGGTCAACGTTACCGTATCTTCGACCTTCAACTGTTCAAGAATTGTCTCCCCTTCGCGGATCAATCCATCGTTTTGGGTCAACACCCGACCGGACGACTCGTCCACGCGCTCACCGACATCAAGCGTCAATTGATCACCGATGTTGTACGTGACTTGCGCATTTTGACGGATGGCCTCGGAAATGACGACTTCGCCTTCTTTGTTCGGCAAACGCCCGTCCGTCAACTCGATGGGAAAGTTTTTCAGCCCCGACGTGTTATAGTTCCGGACGTATAAGTACGGTTTATACGCATTCTGCGATTCCGTTAATGTCGCATAGCCGTCACTCGATAGGATGACGTCCTTCGTCGATGCGTCATTCCGAATCGCCTCGACTTGTTCTTCGTTCGTGTTGACATATTTGACGTGCCATTCCCCGTTATCCGCGATGTCTTGACGGATCATCAAGTCCAGGAACGATGAACCCAGTGTCGTCACGGCCGTGATCATCGCCACCGAGATGATGACCCCGATGATGGTGACGAGCGAGCGCCGCTTGTTTTCACGCAAGTGGCGAAGCGTCATTTTATTGATGATGTTCATGAGCGGACGACCTCGTTCTTCGCAATCTTCCCATCCTCGATCGAGATGATCCGGTCGGCCTGCAAGGCGATTCGTTCGTCGTGCGTGATGATGATGAGCGTCTGATTGAACTTCTTGTTGAACAGTTTCAGGAGGCTCATGATCTCTTCACTGTTTTGACTGTCCAAGTTCCCCGTCGGCTCATCGGCCAAGATGATGGCCGGGTTGCTGATGAGCGCCCGACCGATGGAGACGCGTTGTTGCTGCCCGCCAGACAGTTGGTTCGGCAGATGCGTCAACCGGTTCGACAGTCCAAGGATGCCGATGATGCGCTCCAAATGGGCGGCGTCGACTTTTTGTTCGTCCAACAACATCGGCAACGTAATGTTCTCCTCGACCGTCAAGATCGGAATCAAGTTGTAAAACTGATAAATCAAACCGATTTGACGGCGACGGAAGATGGCGAGCTGCGTCTCGTCCAATTTATAAATATCCGTGTTGTCGATCAACACCTGTCCACTCGTCGGCACGTCGACACCGCCGAGCAAATGTAACAACGTCGACTTTCCCGAGCCCGACGGTCCGACGATACAGACGAACTCGCCTTTTTTGACCGTGAACGACACGTCATCGAGCGCCCGCACTTCCATCTCGTCTTTCCCGTATACTTTTGATAAATTTTGCACTTCTAATATATTCATGGTTGCACCCTCCAGTACTTGATCTACTTTGAGTGTACCGAGCGAGTGTGACACGTCCGTGACTCGAAAGTGACTGTTTCGTCACTTAGACGATTGCTTTGTAGAATCGAATTTGAAACGCAGTCCCAGCTCCGCGTTCACTACGTACGGTCAGTTCACCTTGTTGGCTTGTGATGATGCTGTGGGCCATGGCGAGCCCGATGCCGACGCTGTCGTCACTCGCATTCATACCCTTATAAAAACGTTGGAAAATATACGGGATGTCTTGCTTGGGGATGCCGCTCCCCGTGTCGCGAATGACGATTTCCGTGTACAGTGTGTTCTCGCTGTAATCGATGAACAGCTCGCCTTGTTCCGGTGAATGTTCGACGCAATTCTTTAAGATGTTGATGAGCGCCTCGGTCGTCCACTTCAAGTCGCCTTCGAACATGACATCATCCTCACCCGCGATCTGAAGCCGTTGCATTTTAATATCAATCGGCACGAGCATCGGTTCCGTCACGGCTTGAACGAGTGCGGGGACGGACACCGGTTCCCGTTTGAACTGAATCGTCCCGGCATCGATTTTAGACAGCTTGAGCAGTGACGAGACGAGCCACTCCATCCGCTCGAGCTGCACCTGCACGTTATGCGTGAACTCTTGCCGCTTGTCATCTGACAGCCGTGGGTCACTGAGCAAATCCGCCATGACGGTCATCGAGGTGAGCGGGGTCTTCAGCTGATGGGAGATGTCGGAGATAGCATCCGTCAGCTTCTGCTTGTCTTCTTCGAGATGCGTCCCTTGCTCGGACAGCATCTTCGTCACTTTATAGATTTGGCTCTTCAATAGACTGAGCTCGCCTTCACGATTGTCGCGGACATCGAGTTTATAGTTACCGTTGCTGATTTCTTGCAGGTAGCTCGACAGCTGATCGATCTCCCGATAGCGCCACGCCGTGAACCGATATGTCACGATCAAGAACGCAACCGACAAAAGGAGGACGAGAATGACGGCCTCGATCGATAGGAACAAAGCTGCGACGATAGAAGCCACCCCAATCAGCAGCAACAGACTGACTAAATAGATACGGATTTCTCGATTGCGCAACATATCAGCGTTCCACCTTATAGCCAATCCCGCGAACCGTCTTAATCAACGTCGGCCGCTGCGGGTCATCCTCGAGCTTCTCGCGTAACCGTTTGATGTAGACGGTCAACGTATTGTCATTCACGAAATCCCCGCCCATGTCCCAAATCTGGTCGAGCAGCTGGGTCCGTGATAACACTTGGCCCGTATGTTTCCCGAAGATGAGCAGTAAACGATACTCGAGCGCTGTCAACAGGATCTCGCTTCCATCTTTTTTGACTTTCGCGTCTTGCGTGTTGATTTCGACCGACCCGATTGTCAAAACGGGCGAGCTGACCTGTTTATGGTAGCGGCGCAACACCGAATGAATCCGCGAGATAAGTTCACGGACCCGGAACGGTTTCGTGATGTAATCGTCCGCTCCCATATCGAGTCCCATGACGACGTTCACTTCATCATCGAACGCCGTCAAAAAGATGACGGGCGTATCCTGTTTTTGCTTCACGAGCCGACATAAGTCATAGCCGCTCCCGTCCGGCAACGACAAGTCGAATAGACACAGGTCGATCGTATGTAACTGTTGTTCAATCACACGTGTCGCGTCGGTCGCGTTCTGGCACAACGTCGTCGTGAATTGTTCTTGTTCGAGCGAATATTGGAGACCGGAGGCGATTGTCCGGTCGTCTTCAACGATTAAAATGTGCATCTGATTCCCTCCTGACTCTTCTCTTCATAATATAGCAGTCTTTTTCAAGTGAGGAGACAAAACAAAAATCCCGAACGAGACATCTCGTTCGGGATGGCCAGACGTCGGTCACGCTCAGATTAGGATATTGTCACACGAAGGCACTGTGGTCGTTCGAATCCGTCTGCACCTAAAAACCGTAGCGCATCAATCGTTAACGCGTCGAGCTTGATGGATTGAACGCTCGGCTCCGTCTGTTCATCGACCCACACTTTCCAAATCTCGACTTCATCCGCCGTCTTCAAGTGATCGGTTATATACTCGACGAGCTGTTCGGCTCTCGCATCCGTATAACGCCAGCGCAACTCCACGACGTGCGGTTTTGAAGAATAAGCCTCGACGTTCGCCACGTCATAGTATAGGTCTCGCTTAATTTCGATTTCATCAAGCTGCTCTTCTGACTCGACGTTCATCAAAATCTTTTCATCACGGTCAAGGTCTTCGTCGTCTGTAAGCATGTCAGGCAACACGACGCCTTTTTTGATGGCCTCGTTGATCGATAAGAACTCGATATACGGATTTTCGACTTCTTTCAGTGGGTGATTGCTCGTAATAAATTGGAATTCACTCATATTGAAACGCTCCTCCTGTTTTAATAATGGGTCGTTATCGTTTCATCGCACGGATAGAGATGAAGAGCCCAATCCAATAGCCGATAATCGAACCGATGACGATGCCATACATGGACGGAAAATCGAATAATAATGAGATGATCAGCCCGCCAGCCGTTCCAAACACAAGGCCAAGACCGACTGCTGATTCGCGCCACTCGTTCATGTTCATCCCTCCCATCCTTTCTTACGAACCAAGTGGATCAAAAGTTTCGATTCACTATCGCCACATAAGAAAGGGACCCAGCATCTGCTGAATCCCATCATTCCTTATTCGACTGTCGACGCCGCCTCGGCAAGCGCCGCTTCTTCTTTATGATAATTCTCAACGAACGCGTCAAGATGGGCCCGCACTTCGTCTGTCGATTTCGTGTCCATGAGCTTCACACGGAGGTCACTCGCCCCGCGGAACCCTTTCACGTAAATCTTGAAGAAGCGGTGCAAGTTCGAAATCGAACGCGGCACCTCTTCTTGGAACTTGTCTTGCAAATCGAGTTGGAGACGAAGCAAGTCGAGGTACTCTTCCATCGAATGCTCACGCGGCTCTTTCTCGAACGCGAACGGGTTCTTGAAAATCCCACGGCCAATCATGACGCCGTCGACGCCATATTTCTCGACGAGTTCTAATCCCATTTGACGGTCAAGGATGTCGCCGTTGATCGTGATGAGCGTATCCGGTGCAATCTCATCACGCAGTTTGACGATATCCGGAATCATCTCCCAGTGCGCATCGACTTTACTCATCTCGTTGCGTGTCCGCAAGTGAATCGACAAGTTGGCGATGTCTTGCTTCAAGAGATGCGTCAACCAGTCGCGCCACTCGTCGAGCTTCGCGAAACCGAGACGCGTCTTGACGCTGACTGGGATGCCGCCCGCTTTCGCCGCTTGAATGAGTTCGGCTGCGACGTCAGGACGGAGGATGAGTCCGCTCCCTTTCCCACGCTTGGCCACGTTCGGGACCGGGCAACCCATATTGATGTCGAGGCCTTTATAGCCCATCTCGGCCATGCCGATGCTCATCTCACGGAAGTAATCCGGGTTGTCACCCCAAATGTGGGCGACCATCGGCTGTTCGTCCTCGGTGAACGTCAAACGTCCACGCAGGCTGCCTTTCCCTTCCGGATGACAGTAGCTGTCCGAGTTGGCGAACTCGGTGAAGAACACGTCCGGGCGTCCGGCATGGGCGACGACGTGGCGGAAGACGACATCGGTCACGTCTTCCATCGGGGCAAGTATAAAGAATGGACGCGGCAGGTCGCGCCAGAAGTTTTCTTTCATAACACTTTATTCCTTTCTTTAAAACTAATCTATTTCGACAAAATTAATATTTTCTAAGAATTCTGTATGTCGCGTGTGACATGATACGTAAGCGCCGTTTGTTAGTTCATCTTTATCAAACCATAAACATAAATCAACAAATTGATGATCAGCTTTGACTCTACCAACTGGTCTAATGGCTACGAGTTCACCATCTGTATCAATACCTTTTCCAGTAAGAGCAATTATTAAATCATTAAAATTAACATCCGTACTCTGATTCACGAACACTAATACATTTGGTATAAGATGGTGTTCATTGACACTCCTAAACTGCTGTACGGATGTTCGAAACTTTTTTTGCAAAGTATTAAATGATGAATCAGGAACACAGATAACTTCCCCTGACTTTGCATCGTTTAAGAAGTCACTTTCGTCAATAGTTTTTTCTTCAGCATAAAATAGGAGTTTACCATCTTTATTGTAAACTTCAAAGTCCGGTGTTTTTACTTCTTCCTCACTAATTTTTCTAGCGTCTAATCCTAAATGACTAAAGTATTCTGAAACTAAATTCTCACCTTTGTCTGCCATATAAGTGTCCCCCTTAACTACTTTTCTCCAACCACGCCACCGTCTCCACATGCGCCGTATGCGGGAACATGTCGACTGGTGTGACTTCGACTAATTTGTAGCCACGGTCCGCAAGATAACGCATATCGCGTGCCTGCGTCGCGACATTGCATGACACGTAGACGATCCGCTTCGGTGCCATCTCGACCATCGTCTCAAGGAACGACTCGGCACAGCCTTTACGTGGTGGATCGACGACGATGACGTCAGGATTGATGCCATCCTGCTTCCACTTTGGCAACACATTTTCTGCCGCTCCACACGCGTATGTCACGTTGTCGATTTCGTTGACGAGCGCGTTCTGTTTCGCGTCCTCAATCGCTTCCGGTACGACTTCGACGCCGTACACGTGCGCCGCTTTCCGGGCGAGGAACAGACTGATCGTCCCGATGCCGCAATAGGCGTCGACGACTTGTTCCGTTCCGGTGAGTTGCGCGTATTCGAGCGCCTTGCCGTATAGCTTCTCCGTCTGGACCGGGTTGACTTGGAAGAACGAGTGCGGGGAAATCGTGAACGTCAGTCCACCGATTTTATCCTCAATCGTCTCGTGTCCGTAGAGCAGTTTGTTCGTCGACCCTAAGATGACGTTCGTCTTGTCCGGGTTGACGTTTTGCATGATTGACGTCACGTCCGGCAGACGTTTCAAGATGTCGGCGACAATCTCATTCACGCCTTTGATTTTTGTCGTCTTCGTGATGAGGACGATCATCAATTCACCCGAATGGTAGCCGTAACGGGCCATGACGTGGCGGATGACGCCGCGCCCGGTCTTCTCATCGTATGCCGGCACACCGTGCGCCGCGAGCACGTCACGGACGACTTGGACGGCCTCATCGTTGCGCTCGTCTTGGATGAGACATTCCTTCATCTCGACGATATCGTGCGAACGTGGACGATAGAAACCGGCGACGAGGCGACCGGCCTCGTCTTTGAACGGCACTTGTGCCTTGTTGCGGTAACGCCATGGTTCCGGCATGCCGATCGTCTCGTGGACGGGCACGTCGAACTGACCGAGTCGTTTCAACGCATCGACGACACGGTCCCGTTTTTGGCGGAGCTGGCCGTCGTAGCTGAAGTGTTGGAGCTGACAGCCCCCGCACTGATAGAAAATCGGGCACGGTGGCTCGACGCGGTCCGCGCTCGCTTCTTTCACATCGATCAAGCGGGCGAACCCGTACTGTTTGTTCGTCTTCGTCACGACAATCTCCACGGTCTCTCCCGGAAGTGCGTTCGGGACGAACAACGTGTAACCGTCGACCCGTGCCACACCCGCGCCTTCGTGTGTGAGGTCGTGGATGTGGACGTCGAGACGGTCATTTTTTTGGACTGGTAACATGAGTCTCTCCTTTCCCGATTCAAAAAATAGTGTGTATTGGTTCATACCCGTTCCAAGCGAACGAAAAGCTCGGCGTGTGCGCCACGCCGAGCCGACTCATTCTGCTTTCTCGTTTGACACGTTGAACAGCTGTTTGATCATCTGTTCGCGTTCATACTGGGCGTTCAAGTCTTCCATCTCACGGATGCGCGCGTTCGGCGCGAGCACCGTCAAGTGACGGAACAAGTTCCGCATCTCGCCCGTGCATTCGCCGCCGTACTCGCCGTCGATGTTGAGACTCATCGGTTCCGTCGCCGTCTTCATCTTGACGCGTCCCGTCTTGACGTGCTCGACGAGCGGACTCGACAAATGTTCGCCACGGAGCAGCAAGCGGACGACGTGGATGAACTCGAACAAGTTACACTTGCGCAAGATGAACAAGTCGAACAGTCCGTCGTTCAATGACGCGTGCGGTGAGATCTTCTCAAAGCCACCGACCGAGTTCGAGTTCGACGTGAGGAAAATCATGACCTCGCCGCTGAACGTGCCCTCGTCGTGTTCGAGCTCGATATACGTCGGCTTGATGAGTGGAAGCTTCTCCATCCCTTTGACGTAATAGGCGAGCTGGCCGAGCGCCGTCTTCAGTTTCGAAGGGACCTCATACGACAGCTCCGTCATGATGCCTCCGCCGGCGATATTGATGAAGTAATGGATGTCGCCTTTCTCCCCTTCAATCTCACCGAGGTCGACCGGCATCTCGAAACCGTCACAGATGACGTCGAGGGCGCCGACAACGTTGAGCGGGATTCGCATCGCCCGAGCGAAGTCGTTCGTCGTACCCACCGGGATGAGTCCGATCGTTGGACGCGTGTCGAGCGGGGCGAGTCCCGAGATGACCTCGTTCAGCGTCCCGTCCCCACCGGCCGCGATAATCAAGTCGAACTCGGCCTCCGCCGCCCGAACGGCCTCGAGCGTCGCGTCGCCAATCGCTTTCGTCGCGTACGTCGACGTCTCATAACCCGCATCCTCGAGGCGGTTCAAAATGTACGGGAGTTCCCGTTTGATCACTTCTTTTCCAGATGTCGGGTTATAGATGACCCGTGCGCGTTTTCGTTGCATAATGTTCTCTCCCCATGCTCAAGTCGAGCGAAAAGCGAGACACAAGTGCCTCGCCGCTTGTTTAGCGTTTGGCGATCTCTTCGTGGAACAAGCCATCGAGGAGTGCCGGGTTCGCCATCCCTTTCGTCTGCTTCATGATCTGCCCGATGATAAAGCCTTTGGCACGGTCTTTCCCGTTCTTAAAGTCTTCAATCATCTGCGGATGCGCTTCGAACAAGTCGAGGATGTAACCGCGGAGCAAGTTCTCGTCCGAGATTTGGGCGAGACCGTTCGCTTCGACGTACGCCTTCGGCTCGGCGCCTTCTTCGATCATGGCTGTGAACACGCGTTTGGCGATCTTCGAAGAAATTGTACCTTCTCCAATCAAACGAATCAACTCCGCAAGCGAGCTCGGCGTCAATTTCATCGTCTCGATCGTATCGTCCGATTTGTTCAAGTGACCGAGCACTTCGCCCATGAGCCAGTTCGCGGCCGCTTTCGGTTCGGCACCGGCCGCAGTCGTCGCTTCGAAGAAGTCCGAGAACTCCCGCGTCGACGTGAGCGCCTTGGCGTCATAAGCCGACAAGCCGTAGTTGTTCATATAACGTTCGCGACGTGCGACCGGAAGTTCCGGAAGCGTGGCGCGGATGCGTTCTTTCCATTCCTCATCGATCTCGAGACGGACGAGGTCCGGCTCTGGGAAGTAGCGGTAATCGGCCGCTCCTTCTTTGACACGCATGAGGATCGTCTTCTTCGCCGCCTCATCAAAACGGAGCGTCTCTTGACGCATGACGCCGCCCGTGATGAGGAGTTTGCGGTGACGCTCTTCCTCATACTCGAGCGCCTTCAAGACGTTCGAGAACGAGTTCAAGTTTTTGAGCTCCGTCTTCGTGCCGAACGGCTCTTGACCGAACGGACGGACCGAGATGTTACAGTCGCAACGAAGCGACCCTTCTTCCATCTTGACGTCCGAGACGCCCGCGAACGAGAGCACTTCTTTCAAGCGCTCGAGGTAGGCGACGGCGTCTTTCGGTGAGCGCATGTCAGCCTCACTGACGATCTCGATGAGGGGTGACCCGGTCCGGTTGAAGTCGACGACCGAGTGTTTCTCGCCCGTGTGGTTCATCTTCCCGGCATCTTCCTCGAGATGGACGCGTTCGATGCGGAACCGTTTCATCTCACCGTCGACTTCAACGTCGACATGGCCGTTGAAACCGATCGGCTGGTCGAACTGCGAGATTTGATACGCTTTCGGCGTATCTGGATAGAAATAGTTCTTGCGGTCGAATTTCGTATCGGTCGCGATTTCGCAGTTGAGTGCCATCGCGGCCTTAATGGCGAGATTGACCGCCTCTTCGTTCAATTTAGGCAAGACGCCCGGGTGTCCGAGACAAATCGGACACGTCTGTGTATTCGTTTCGGCACCGTATGTGCGCGAGCAGCCACACCAAATCTTCGACTTCGTGCTCAGCTCGGCGTGCACCTCGATCCCGATGATCGTTTCAAAGTTCATCGTACGTCCTCCTTAGAGCTGTGGCATCTTGAAACCGCCGTTTGCTTGTTCAAAAGCATGGGCCACGCGGTAGAGTGTTGGTTCACTGAAATGATTCCCGATGATCTGTAAACCGACCGGGAGGCCTTCTGACAAGCCGGCCGGTACCGAGATGGCCGGGATGCCCGCCAAGTTGACCGGAATCGTCATAATATCGTTGGCATACATCGTGAGTGGGTCTTCGAGCTGGTCACCGAGTTTGAACGCGACCGTCGGCGCAGTCGGTCCGATGATTGCATCGTAGTCGGCGAATACGTTCGCAAAGTCTTGCTTCATGAGCGTGCGGACCTGTTGTGACTTTTTGTAGAACGCATCGTAATAACCCGAGCTGAGTGCGTACGTCCCGAGCATGATGCGGCGTTTCACTTCTTCCCCGAAACCTTGTTCGCGCGAATACGTGAACACTTCTTCGAGCGCATCGGCCTCGGCGCGGCGTCCGTAACGGATGCCGTCAAACCGGGCGAGGTTCGAAGACGCTTCCGATGACGCGAGCAAGTAGTATGTCGGGAGCGCATATTTCACCGTCGGGAGCGAGACCGTCTCGACCGTCGCACCGAGCGACTTAAGCGTCTCGACCGCTTCTTCAATCTGTTTACGGACACCGTCTGACACGCCTTCGGCCATGAACTCTTTTGGAAGCGCGAGCTTCATGCCTTTGATGTCGCCGTGAAGCGATTTCGTGTAATCCGGAAGGTCGACCGTTGCTGACGTCGAGTCCATGTCGCAATGACCGGCAATCGCGTTCAACAAGTAGGCGTTATCTTCGACCGTACGTGTGAGCGGACCGATTTGGTCGAGCGACGAGGCGAATGCGACGAGGCCGTAACGTGAGACGAGACCGTACGTCGGTTTCATCCCGACGACGCCACAATAGGCCGCCGGTTGACGAATCGAGCCACCCGTATCCGAGCCGAGGCTAAACAGGACTTGGCCGGCCGCGACCGTTGCCGCTGAACCGCCTGACGAACCGCCTGGTACGCGCGTTGGGTCCCACGGGTTACGGACGACTTTGAACGCCGAGTTCTCGTTTGATGAACCCATCGCGAACTCGTCCATGTTCAACTTCCCGATTGTGACGGCACCGGCGTCATGGAGACGCTCGACGACCGTCGCGTCATGTGCCGGGACAAAGTTCTCGAGGAACTTCGAGGCACACGTCGTGCGTGTCCCTTTCGTGACGATGTTGTCTTTGACGCCGATCGGCAAACCGAAGAGCGGGTTGTCCGAGGTCTTGGCGAGCTCGTCCATCCGTTTCGCTTGTTCGAACGCGTCTTCGTTGAGCGTCAAGAAGGCACCGATTTTCTCGTCGGTCGCCTCGATGCGGTCAAATGATTCTTTGACGAGGTCGGATACCGTGACTTCGCCTTCTTTTATAAGCGTATGCAGCTTGGCTACACCGTGATCAAATAAACTCATGAAGGGCCTCCTTATTCAAAGACCGCTGGGACACGAACTTGGCCGTTTTCCCAATCAGGTGCCATCCGTTCGACTTCCTCGCGTGGAAGTGAAGGACGAACCTCGTCTTTGCGTAGTACGTTTTTCAAATCTAGGGCATGGGTCGTCGGGATGACGCCCGTCGTATCGAGTTCATCGAGTTGCTCAGCGAACTCGAGGATTTTTGTCAATTGCTCCGTGAAGTGCGTCACTTCATCTTCTGTGATCGCAAGTCGGGCGAGTCCGGCGACGTGCCGAACTTCAGCTTCTGTGATTCGAGCCAAAGGTTCCACCTCCAACAGTTTTCAATACATCGTCCATTATCATACCACTTTTTTAAAAGACAAAAAAGAAAATCCCATCTCGCCAATCTTAATGTCTTTTTTGAAAAGTTAGGGAATCTGCCTACACTATTGACTCGTTTCCCAAAACCCCTATTCGGCCCGTCCCTCAATCTCATTATGCTTAGAAAGAAGCATTCTTTTTTTTGAGGAGGATCCCTATGTCAATCCGTAACAAACTGATCGTCGCCTTCACCGTCTTGCTCGTGTTGTTGCTCGGGGTGAGCGGCTACTCATTCTATGCATTGAACGCGTCCAAGGCCGCCCAGCAAGATATGAACATCTCGTGGGTGCCGGGGATGGACCAAATTCATCAAGTCGATAAACAGCTGCTTGAGATTCGCCAACAGATGATGCGTCACGCCTTGGTCGAAGACGAGGTGACGAAGCAAAATGTCGAAACGAACCTCGACACGGGCATCACGATTCTCGAGCAACAGATGAGCGGTTATGAGTCGACCATCATCACGAAAGCCGACCAGGATCTGTTCGATCAAGCGACGGACCAATGGACGACATTTAAAACGAATATCGAGGAGCTCGTCCGCATCTCGAACACGGACGGTCAAGCCGCAGCCGATGCCTATATCCGGGACACGGCGACACCTGCCGCCGACGCCCTCTCGAACACGCTCGGTCTGCTCGTCAACTTGAACCGCGACGCGATTCGGTCTGACACGGAATCCGGTGCGGCGCTGTTCGAGCAAGTCCAGTTCACACTCATGGTCATCATGGCTGCGGCTGTCGTCTTTACAGTATTGATGATGGTATTCATCTTCCGCTCGATCTTCGAACCGCTCAACGAGTTCAAACTGAAGATGCGCGAACTCGCCACGAGTCAAGGCGATTTGACGACCGCCATCCCAGTGAAGCGACGCGACGAGTTCTCGGGACTCGCCCGCGACTTCAACCAATTCCTCGCCAACCTCCGTCAATTGATCCTTCAAGTGAACGGTGTGTCACGCGGGGTGACCGAACAATCCGCTCACATGTACGACGAATTGAAAGCGCTTGATACGTACATGACGACGACCGCCGCGACGACAGAGGACTTGACAGCCGGCATGCAACAGACGGCCGCGAGTGCACAAGAGATGAACGCGTCGGCCTCCGACATGGAACGGACGCTCCACCATATCGTGACGATGGCCGCCGAGCGAAAAGCCGAGGCCGCACAAGTCGATGCCCGTGCCGTCGCCCTGCGTGACCATGCCGTCGAGGCGAAAGCGTCCGCACTCAGTGTCCTGTCATCGACACGTGTCAATTTAGAGAAAGCGATGCAGGACGCCAAAGCCGTCCGGGAAATCGCGACACTCACGAATGACATCCTCGACATCGCCGCCCAGACGAATCTCCTGTCCTTGAACGCCTCGATCGAAGCCGCTCGGGCCGGTGAAGCGGGACGCGGGTTCGCCGTCGTCGCCGATGAGATTCGGAAACTGGCGGAGACGAGCCGGACGACCGTCGAACGGATTCAAGCCATCTCGACGACCGTGCTCCACTCCGTCGACCATTTGAACGACACGTCGAGCGAGATGCTCGGTTTCCTCGATACGAACGTGTTGAAAGACTATGATCAGCTTGAGGAAGCGGCCGAGCATTACAGTGAGGACGCCGGCCGATTCGAGACGACCGCATCAGAATTCGCCGATGCCGCCGTCGAACTCGAACAGTTGACGTCGAACATGATCGGGGTCATCCAAGATGTCGCCGTCACGGTCAACAACGGGGCGCTCGGCACACAAGAAATCGCCGAGAAAGTGACGATGTCCGTCGACCGGTTCAGTGAGTTGAACCGGGCCACCGAGATGTCCCAACAAAAAATGGATGAGTTGAACGAATTGATCGGTCAATTCAAAGTATGAAAAAAGGAAGCGTCCTCGCATGAGGATGCTTCCTTTTGATTAGGCGGCCGCTTGCCGCAATTCTTTTTTCCGTTCCAATTCGAAGCGCTTCGTCTCGGCGACGACGACACCCGACAAGAACAAGAGACCAATCAAGTTCGGGATCGCCATCAGTCCGTTGAAGACGTCCGAGATCGCCCAAATCAGATTCAAGTTCGTCGTCATCGCACCAAGTCCAGCGACGAGGATATACATCATCCGATACGGAACGATCGCTTTCTCCCCGAGCAGATAATAGACCGACCGTTCGCCGTAATAGCACCAGCCGATGACCGTCGAGAAAGCGAAAAAGACGAGCGAGATCGTGACGATGAGTTCCCCAATCGGGCCGAGGAAGTAAGCGAATGACGCTTGCGTCAACTCGATACCTTGGAGCCCGCCCGTATATTGACCGCTCATGACGATCGTCAATCCGGTGATCGAACAGACGATGAGCGTATCGATCAATACTTGCGTCATCGAGACGAGCGCTTGCCGTCCCGGGAAATCGGTCTTCGCGGCAGCAGCTGCGATCGGCGCCGAACCGAGACCCGCCTCGTTCGAGAACACGCCTCGGGCAACTCCGTAACGGATGGCCGCACCGAGCGCCCCGCCGCCGATGGCCTCCGCACTGAACGTGCTCGAGAAGATGGTCGCGAATGCCGACGGAATCAACTCGAAGTTCATGACGAGGATAACGAGTCCGCCCCCGACATAACCGATAATCATGACCGGTACGAACACACTGACGACTTTCCCGATTGATTTGACGCCACCGAGGATGACGAATCCTGTAAGTACCATGAGCACGATACCCGTCACGAGCATCGGAATTCCGAATGACGTATTGAGCGCCATACTGATCGAGTTCGTTTGGACGCCGTTACCGATACCGAACGCGGCAATCGCAGCGAACAAGGCGAACGTCATACCGAGCCATTTTTTCTTCAATCCGTGCTCCAAATAATACATCGGCCCGCCGGCAATCTCGCCCCGCTCATCGACGACACGATATTTGACGGCGAGAATCGCCTCGGCGTACTTCGTCGCCATTCCGATGAAACCGGAGAGCCACATCCAGACGATGGCGCCCGGTCCCCCAAGGACGACCGCCGTCGCGACACCGACCATGTTGCCGGTCCCGACCGTGGCCGCGAGCGCCGTCATGAGTGCTTGGAAATGTGAGATATCCCCGCGCTGCCGCTTCTGTTTCGCGACCTCTGCGTCCGTCTGCTGTTTCGGGATGAACGCTTCTTTCAAACCGACACCGAGACGTGTCACTTGGATAAAGCCGAGCCGGAACGTCAAGTAAATCCCGGTCCCAATCAATAGAATCAACAAATGTGGTCCCCAGACGAGATTCGATAGACTCGTCAAGACCGCTTCAAATTGCTCCATGCTACTCTGCCCCCTATGTAAATCTGGTGTTCACCGTCCCTTCATATTTTTCAGAACATTCTCAACTTCGTCAAGTTGACAAGGCATTAATCCGGTCCGGTGTCGTGTAATATTTTTGTAATATACCACTTTTGCGCTTTATCTTATCCTGATTCTGAATTTAGTATTTGAAATAAAATTGTAATGCGAGGCGCACAAAAAAACGGCCCCCGTTTTGGAAGCCGTCTCGTTTCATGTCGTGAGCGCCGCGACGACCTCGTCGACGTGTCCGTTCACTTTCACACTGCGCCATTCCTGTTCGATATAGCCGTCCTCGTTGATGAGGAACGTCGAACGGACGATGCCATAGTACTCTTTCCCGTAATTCTTTTTCAATTGCCAAACGCCGTATAGCTCCGACACCTCATGCGTGTCGTCAACGAGCAAATCGAACGGCAGCTCATGTTTGGCGATGAAGTTTTGGTGCTTCTTCTGGCTATCGGCCGAGATGCCGAGGACGACGGCCCCGTTCAATCTCGGTGTCGCGTCACGGAAATCACACGCCTCGGTCGTGCAGCCCGGCGTCGCGTCCTTCGGGTAGAAATAAAGGACGACTTTCTGACCACGATAGTCCTCGAGCGAGATCATGTCCCCGTTTTGGTTCGGTAATGTGAATGTCGGTGCTAACATATTGCTTCCTCCTTATCCGAACGACGGGTCGACGAGGTTCTCGTCATAACCGTCAATCGCTTGTTCTAATTTTTGTTTGAGCGGTTCGAGCACTTCGAGATACTCGACCGGGTCTTCTGTCGCGGCTGCTTTTTGGAGCTCCGCCTCGTTGTCGGTATACCACGTCCGGTACGCCTCGAAGTAGTCGGTCATCGTATCTTGATTCTCTGGTACGGTGAGTGTCTCGGACATGAGCAAGAAGACGTTATTGTCGGCTTCGAGCGCCATATAGTCGGTTTGGGCGTTCACTCGGTCATAAATCGGACCGGCTTCATCTTCCGGCACGTCGGCGAGACGGGCGTTCGCTTCCGGATTCACCCCGTACTCGTTCGCCTCGATGCCCGTCAGCATGACTCCGACTTCTCCGATCACGTCGGCCGGGAGCAAGGCCGGTGTGACGACGAGTTTCCAGTCCTCCCCTTCTTTGATGGCGACTTTCGAGAGCCGGTTCGGCAGTTCGTTGCCATCCGCGTCTTCCATCTCGTGGACGATGAAAGCGACGTCCCCGTCCTCGTTCACCCAGCTCTCGTACATATCGCCTGGTGTGAGCTCGCGCGTCTTCGCGCCCGTTGCCGGGATGGCGGTCAACTCGCCCGCATAGTCGATGGCTTTGAGTGCCGCCGCATCACCGTTTTCGAGCGCTTGTTGGTATGACGTATACAAGGTCTCGACCGCTTCCGGGAGCGGCGTTTTCGTCTCTTCGGCCGCCTCTTCCGTCGGCGTTTCGTCCGCCGTCCCGCATCCCGCGAGCAACACGGTCAGCGCGAGCGGCATCATCCACTTGTTCATTCAATCATTCCCTTCGCAAGTCGTCCTGTACCCTCATCCTACCACGACTCGATTTCGAGCGAAAACGACAAGCTTTTCTGGAAAATTGTTTCACTAGGATTTCACCAAGATTTTCGATACAATACAGACGTAAGCGCTTAACTGCTTGATCACTTTTTAAGGGGGAACGAGAATGATTCCATACAAACATGAACCATTCACAGACTTTACAAACAAAGAGAACGCCGCAGCCATCCAAGCGGCAATCGAGAAAGTGAACGGTGAGCTTGGGAAAGACTATCCGCTCGTAATCGGTGGGGAAAAAGTTACGACGGAAAGCAAAATCACGTCTTACAACCCAGCTAACAAAGAAGAAGTCATCGGACACGTCTCGAAAGCGAACCAAGAGCTCGCGGAGCGTGCGATGCAAGAAGCGCTCACTGCGTTCGACTCATGGCGTCACGTCGACCCGGCCGTCCGTGCCGACGTCTTGTTCAAAGCGGCGAACATCGTCCGCAAACGCAAGCACGAGTTCTCGGCCTACCTCGTCAAAGAGGCAGGCAAGCCGTGGAACGAAGCAGACGCGGATACAGCGGAAGCGATCGACTTCATGGAGTACTACGCACGTCAAATGCTCGAACTCAAACCAGGTAAAAAAGTCGAGAGCCGTCCGGGCGAATACAACCGCTATGACTACATCCCACTCGGGGTCGGGATCGTCATCAGCCCTTGGAACTTCCCGTTCGCGATCATGGCAGGGACGGCCGTCGCGGCCATCGTCGCCGGTAACACGATCCTCTTGAAACCAGCTTCGACGACACCGATCGTCGCTGCGAAATTCGTCGAGGTCATGGAAGAAGCAGGCTTGCCGGAAGGTGTCCTCAACTTCATCCCGGGACCAGGCGCTGAAGTCGGTGACTACCTCGTCGACCATCCGAAGACACGCTTCATCAGCTTCACAGGCTCACGTGACGTGGGCTTGCGCATCAACGAGCGCGCCTCGAAATTGAACGACGGCCAAATCTGGCTCAAACGTGTCATCGCTGAGATGGGCGGAAAAGACACGATCGTCGTCGACGAATCAGCGGACCTCGAACTCGCGGCCCAATCGATCGTCAAATCGGCATTCGGTTTCTCAGGTCAAAAATGTTCGGCTTGTTCACGTGCCGTCATCGTCGACAGCGTGTATGACACGGTGCTCGATCGCGTCGTCGAATTGACGAACGAACTCTCGGTCGGCAACACCGAGCAGAACGAACACTTCATGGGACCGGTCATCGATGCGGCCGCGTTCAAGAAGATCACGTCATACTTCGATGTCGCCAAAGAAGAAGGCAAGATCGTCGCCGGCGGAAAAGCGGACGACTCGACAGGCTACTTCGTCGAGCCGACGGTCGTCGCCGACGTCGCACCGAAAGCACGTCTCATGCAAGAAGAGATCTTTGGACCGATCGTCGCCTTCACGAAAGCGAAAGATTTCAAAGAAGCGATCGACATCGCCAACAACACGGAATACGGCTTGACGGGTGCCGTCCTCACGCGTGACCGCTCAAACCAAGAGTACGCGCGTCAGAACTTCCACGTCGGCAACTTGTATTTCAACCGTGGCTGCACAGGCGCCATCGTCGGCTATCAGCCGTTCGGCGGATTCAACATGTCAGGCACAGACTCAAAAGCAGGCGGACCGGATTACATCCAGCTCCACATGCAAGCAAAAACGACGTCTGAGACGTTTTAATCCATCAGCCCGGCTCATTGGAGTCGGGCTTTCTTTCAACAAAGGAGGTTTCCCCATGGAGACGTTTGACGATTTTTTAGCCACGATTGACGACCCGGAACGCCGGGCCAAGCTGGACGACGTATTCGTCTGGGTCCGGAAGACGTTCTCCAACCTCGAGGAGCGCATCGCCTGGAATCAGCCGATGTTCACCGATCACGGGACGTTCATCATCGCCTTCAGTGTGTCCAAAGCGCATTTCGCCGTCGCCCCGGAGTCCGTCCCGCTCGAGGTGTTCAAGGCGCGCATCCAGGAGTCGGGCTACACGCAGACGAAGCAGCTGTTCCGCATCAAGTGGGACCAAACCGTCGACTACGACTTGCTTCGTGACATCATCGCGTTCAATATCGAGGATAAGGCCGGTCACACGTCGTTCTGGCGTTGACCTGAAAAAAGGAGCGGTGACGCGCATGTCACCGCTCCTTTGCTGTGGCTTATCCTAACGCCACGTCCAACATCATCATGATCGTGAAGCCGAGCATGAGCGCCATCGACGCCATGTCTTTATGTCCGTTCTCTTGCGACCCCGGGATGACCTCTTCGACGACGACGAAAATCATCGCCCCGGCGGCAAAGCTTAACGCGAACGGCAACAGCGGCTCCATGACGAGCACGGCCCATACCCCGACAAGCGCGGCCACCGGTTCGACCATACCCGATAACTGGCCGTAGAAAAAGCTGCGGCGTCGAGAGAGGCCGTCCCGCCTGAGCGGAAGCGACACGGCAGCCCCTTCCGGAAAGTTTTGAATGCCGATCCCGATGGCCAACGCGATGGCACCCGTCAGCGAAGCGGACGGGAAATCGGCCGCGACCGCCCCGAAGGCGACGCCGACGGCCAGTCCTTCCGGAATGTTGTGCAGCGTGATCGCCAAGACGAGCAACGTGCTCCGCTTTCGTTTTTGCGGGCGGATACCTTCCGCGTCCTCAATCGGAGATGTCGGATGCACGTGCGGGATCAGTTTATCGACGACCGCCAAAAACAGACCGCCCGCTAAAAAGCCGACGGTGGTCGGCAACAAAGCCGGCATCGCGTCTTGCTCCGCCATCTCGATGGCTGGCGCAAGGAGTGACCAAAAACTAGCGGCGATCATGACCCCGCCGGCAAACCCGAGCATACTGTCCATCAACCGCGCGTTGATCGACTTCGTCATATAGACGATGGTCGCCCCAAGCGCGGTCATCCCCCACGTGAACATCGTCCCGAGCAGTGCCTGCATGGCCGGGCTCAGTTGAGCCACCCATTCCCACATCACCGTCGCCCCCTTTTCACCTTATTCTTTTCCCGGGACACACGCGTTGCTAACGACAAAAAAAAAGGAGAGCCGGTTCGCTCTCCTCCATACTATTAAAACGCGCGCATCAAGTTCGCCATCTCGATGGCCGCCGTCGCTGCTTCCCACCCTTTATTTCCGGCTTTCGTACCGGCGCGCTCGATGGCCTGCTCAATCGTCTCGGTCGTCAAGACACCGAAGATGACCGGCACTTCTGACTGATAACTTGCTTGGGCGACACCTTTCGCCGCTTCGCTGCAGACGTAGTCGAAGTGCGGCGTCGCCCCGCGGATGACGGCACCGAGTGTGATGACGGCGTCATATTTCTTGCTCATCGCCATCTTTTTGGCGACGAGGGGGAGTTCGAACGCTCCCGGGACGAATGCGATCTCGACGTCATCTTGTTCGACGCCGTGGCGCTTGAGCGCATCTTTCGCCCCGTCCAGCAAGCGCATCGTGATGAGATCATTGAACCGTCCGACGACGATTCCGACTTTCAAGCCTTTTCCGACCAAGTTTCCTTCAAATGTATGCATCATGATTCTTCTCCTCCAAAGTGGTTCATTTTTTGTTGTTTCGTCATTCGGTACTTCTCGTTCGCCGCATGGGCGCCGACGATAATCGGGACACGTTCGATGACCGTGATCCCGCACGCTTCCAAGGCGTCGACTTTTTCCGGGTTGTTCGTCATGAGCCGGACTTTCGTGATCCCGAGGTCACGAAGCATCGCCGCGCTGACCCGGTAATCGCGTAAATCGGCGTGCAGACCGAGCGCGACGTTCGCCTCGACCGTATCAAGCCCTTGTTCTTGTAGTTCGTACGCCTTCAACTTGTTGAGCAGACCGATGCCGCGCCCTTCTTGTCGCATGTACAAGATGACACCGCCTTCGGCTTCCACTTTCGCCATCGCTGTGTCGAGTTGTGGCCCGCAATCGCAACGATAGGAGCCGAACACGTCGCCGGTCAGACACTCGGAATGGATGCGGACGAGCGGCGCATGTTCGAGTTCACCTTTCAGGAGTGCGACGTGCTCTTCCCGGTCGAGGACGTTCCGATACCCGATCAATCGGAAGTCCCCTTTCACCGAGGGGAGCGAGACGTCCGCCTCTCGACTGGCGAGGTCCGTCTCCATATAGCGGACGAGCGCCTCGATCGTGATGAACTTTAAACCATGCGCTTCCGCGACGCGTTCAAGGTCCGGCACCCGGGCCATCTCGCCGTCCGGGCGGATAATCTCACAGATGACGGCGACCGGTTCACTTCCGGCGAGTCGCGCCAAATCGACCGACGCTTCTGTATGTCCACGTCGTACCGAGACGCCACCTTTTTTCGCGATGAGCGGGAAGATATGTCCCGGACGTTGAAAATCAGCCGGACGGGCGTTGATGTTCGCGAGTTCGCGCACTGTATGCGCCCGTTCGCTCGCCGAGATGCCCGTCGTCGAATCGATGTGATCGACGCTGACCGTGAACGCCGTCCCGTGTGGATCGGTGCTGTTTGCGACCATCGGCTGCAAGTCGAGCCGGACGGCCACTTCTTCGGCGAGGGAGGCGCAGACGAGTCCTTTCCCTTCCGTGATGAGGAAGTTCATCGTCTCTGCGGTCATTTTATCCGCGAGCACGACGAAGTCCCCTTCGTTCTCACGGTCCTCATCGTCGACGACGATAATCGGTCGTCCCATCTTCAAGTCTTCGACTGCTTCTTCAATCGTGTGGAACATTACCATCCCGCCTTTCCATACCCTTGCGACGCCAGCGATTCGAGCGTCATCGGTTTTTGACTTACGAGTTTTTCCATATATTTAGCTAACATGTCACATTCCAAATTGACCGCGTCTCCTGCCTGTTTCATCCCGAGCACCGTCTCACTGTACGTATGCGGGATAAGCGACAACGTGAATCCGCGTTCGGTGACATCAAACACCGTCAAGCTCGTCCCGTCGACCGAAATCGAACCTTTCGGGACGATATAGCGGAGGAGCGACGGCTCACAGCTGATGTCGACATAGACGGCGTTCGCGAGCGACCGTTTTTTGACGATGCGTCCGACCCCGTCGACGTGACCCGAGACGAAATGGCCGCCGAAGCGTCCGTTCGCGGGCATGGCCCGCTCCAAGTTGACGCTCGTACCGGGGCGGACCCCGTCGAGACTCGACGCCTTGAGCGTCTCCGGCATGACGTCGACCGAGAAACTGTCGCGGTCGAACGTCGTCACGGTGAGACAGATGCCGTTGACGGAGATGCTGTCACCGAGCTTCACATCCTCGAGGACGACCTGTCCGGCGAGCGTGAGCCGCAGGGATGGACCGTTCCGTTTCACTGCCTTGACACTGCCAATCTCTTCAACGATTCCCGTGAACATCGGACTCCTCCTTTCGCATGATCAGTTTGATATCGATGCCGACCGTCTCGACCGATTGAACCTCATACCATTCGACCGCATCGAGCGGCCCATCATGATGCGAGCGGTAGAAACCGCCCTTGCCGCCGAATACGCGTGGCGACTGGTACATGACCCACTCGTCGACGAACTGTCCGTCCAAGAGTGAAGTGACGAGTGTCGGTCCCGCTTCGACGAGCAGGCGGCCGATGCCGCGTGCGTAGACGTCTTGCAGGACAGCTTCGAGCGATGTGTAGTCGGCGATTTCGACGCCATTCGCTGTCAGCGCGTCACGTTTTGTTTGGTCGTCCGAAGTCGTGTACAGAAGCACCGGTACGTCGGTCGCCGTTCGGACGAGCTGACTCGAGAGCGGCGTACGCAACTCACGGTCGAGCACGATTCGGAGCGGTTGTGTCATCTCACGGTCGAGCCGGACGGTGAGTGCCGGATCGTCGGCGAGGACGGTGCCGACACCGGTCAAAACGGCGTCGACCGTCGCCCGCAGTTCATGGACGTCCCGTCTCGCTACTGTCCCGGTCACCCACTTGCTGTCACCGTGATCGAGCGCGACTTTGCCGTCGAGGCTCGTCGCCGTCTTCAAGATGACGTACGGTCGTCTCGTCTCGAGCGACCGCAAGAACGCCGTATTGAGCGCTCGCGCCTCGCTTTCGAGCAGTCCGACCTCGACGTCAATCCCGGCCGCTTTCAATCGGGCGATGCCGCGCCCTGACACGAGCGGGTTCGGGTCTTCCATCGCGACGACGGCACGCTTGATGCCAGACTCGACGAGCAGATCGGCGCACAGTGGCGTCTTGCCGTGATGCGAGCACGGTTCGAGCGTGACGTAAATCGTCGCACCGTACGCGGCAGCGCCGGCCATGCGGATGGCGTGCACCTCGGCGTGCGCTTCTCCTGCCTTCAAGTGGGCACCGAACCCGACGACCCGGCCGTCCTTGACGACGACGGCGCCGACGCGCGGGTTGATGCCGGTCGATGAGGCGAACTTGGCCAATTGGATGGCTTGTTGCATGTACTGATTCATAATCTCCCTCCTTGTTTCGCACAAACAAAAAGACCTCAAGGAATGATCCTCAAGGTCTCGGTGGGAGGTGTCGGTCGTCATTTGGGCAAGCCAAATAAGCGTTTTCTTTACAGAAAAACGTACGACGAACTACAGGTCGCGCGGACCTGTTCTGTTTCCTTCTCCCATCCAGACTATACTGTCGGCTCTAGAATCGCACTAGATCCACCGTTCGCACACATGCGCCCGGGTCACGGACTTAAGGCTCGCGCCTATCACCGCCGGTTGGGACTTTCACCCGACCCCGAAGGAATATTTGTTTGTACGATTCCACTTTAGCGCAAAAATAAATCGATGGCAAAACGAAATGCGCAAAAAGGCGCCGCTCGTTTGAGCAGCGCCTTCAGAATCATGCCAAGAATAGGACGACGAGGAGACCGACGATCCAGCAATAGAACGAGAAATATTTGAGTTCGCCTTTTGCCATGATGTGTTGGAACCATTTGAGCGAGATGGCCGTGAGCGCATACGAGGCGATGAACGCCAAGATGAGCGGTCCGAACAGTTCGCGCGTTTCCGGATTCGTGAACAGCGCCGGTCCATCTAAAATCATCGTCCCGAGACTGACCGGGATGAAGAGGAAGAACGAGAAGCGGAGGGCCGACTCTTGCTTGATGCCGAGGAGCATCGCCATGACGATCGTGGCGCCGGAGCGGCTGATCCCTGGAATGAGGGCGACCGCTTGAGCAAGACCGATCAAAATCGCGTCGCGGAGCGTGATGCCGCCGTCGCCTTTGTTCCCGCGCATGTTGCGGATGAACCAGAGCGCGAGGCCGGTCAAGATGAGCGTGTAACCGACCGTGGCGACTCCACCGAGCGTCTCCCCGATCCAATCACCGAACAAGACACCGAGCAAACCGGCCGGGACGGTCGCGACGAGCAAGAGTCCGATGAACTTGACGTCAATCATCGTCTCGTCGCTGCGATCTTTCTTAAATAAGAACGTCCATAGACTCACGATGAGACGGACGACGTCTTTGCGATAAATCGTCAAGACAGCGAGTAGCGAGGCAAAGTTCACGAAAATCTCGAACGAGAGTCCCGGTAATTGGATATCAAACAGCTCTTGGAAGATGACCAAGTGACCGCTTGACGAGATTGGGATCGGCTCCGTGAAGCCTTGAATCAAACCGAGCAGTAAGTAGAACAACCATATTGTCATATCATAATATCCTCTTTTCTTTTTTACGTCAATTCCATTATTTTAGCAGACCGCCTATTCCACTGACCACACTTTCAAAGAAAATTCGTTATTTTCAAAACTTTCATTGATTAGTCTGAAAATTAAATTTATTATAGAAGAGTACTCAACTGGTGCAACGGTGATGACCCCATTGGCCAGTTGGGTACTTTTTCGTACAGAATATGACATTTCAGCCACCATAAAACTTTTTGTTTACAATTGAACCCATTTACTATTAAATTTGTAATAGAACTGTTACCATTTTTTCTAATTTCATACCAGACCTTAGACCTATCCCGTTTCAAATTTGGTATGAAAAACTTGAAAAATGCACTTATAAATTGTAAAAACTGGCCGATAGTATGATTGTAGAAGCAATTTCGTAATCTTTGTCGGTTCAGATATGAGTCCATGGAAGGAGGAACCATCATTGAGTCAAACGCTATCCACTAAATCCCACCACTTGTCCACCGAACAACAGAGGATGATTCACTGTATCCGTCTACTCGGCGACTTGTTGAAGGAACGTCCACGTCGCTCTGTGTATCGTCGCTTCGCGATGGAACAAAGCTGGCCATCTCCCGAGTCGATTATCCGACAGTTCGGGTCATGGGCCGAGGCGCTCGCCATCGCCGGCTACGAATGGCATGGAGAGGCGACCGTCGACCTCCCGGATAAAATGCCGAAGTACACGCGCGAAGATATCATCGAGACGCTTGCCCTCTACTCGCGTGACATGGGATCGATTATCACGCTCAAAAAATATCAGGAATGGCGCAAGCTTCATCCGAAAGCACCGAGCCATTACCATATCGTCAAGACGTTCGGCTCATGGCACGATGCGTGTGCCGAGGCCGGACTTGAAGCGAGTGTGACCTATTCCAAATCCGAGCTCTCGAACGCACTCCGTGAAGCGATTCACGAGATGGGCTTCTCTCTTTCCTTTGAAGCGTATCGCGAATGGGCAAAACGAAACAACAAACCATCCACGAAAGCCATCCTTCATCGTTACGGCTCGTGGTCGGCGGCGATTCACGCGGTCGAGTCAGAAATCTTCAATCAGAAATTATAATCTTTCATTCATAAGGAGGACGCCGGGTATCCGGTGTCCTCCTTTATTTTGTAGGTGTACCGTTGTCGCTCGTCCTTTCGGCGCCCACGCTTTCTGCAGGCAATCCCGGAGCCGCATCGCTTACGCTGCTGGGTCTCCGTCGGATTGCTGTCCTGCAAGAGTCGGGGCGCCGAGGGACGAGCGAATCGAATTCGATTTAACATTCGTTCATCGGCCCAAGCATCGTTCATGTTGATCAGACAAAAAAGGAGAACACCGATGAGCCGGTGTTCTCCTTCATCATTGAATCCGTTCCGTCGACGTGTCGCGGTAATGGGCGACCCGGTCCCGTCCATTGAATTTCGCACCGACGTACATGGCCCGGTCGGCGTGGCGGAGCAATGTATCGAGATCCTCGTACTCGTGGATCGTCTCGATGCCGATGCTCGCCGTCACCTGGATGCGAATCCCTTCCGATCCGAACGGATGGTTGCGGAGCGCTTGACGAATCTTCTCCCCCGTCACGATGGCCGCGGCCTCATCCATCCGTGGGAAGACGAAGACGAACTCTTCGCCGCCGTAACGGGTGACGAGGTCCCCACTCCGGATGAGACGCGTAAACAACACGCCGGCCTCAATCAACACCTCATCCCCGAACGCGTGACCGTACGTGTCGTTGATCGCCTTGAAATGATCGAGGTCGACCAAGAACACCGACAACGGATACGATGCGACATCGTTCAACCGCTCTTTCGTCCACCGCTTGAGCGCCCGCTGGTTCGGGAGTCCCGTCATCGGATCGGTCAAACTTTCATGTTGGAGACGGTTCCGTTCGTCGATCCGTTCGAGCGACCAGGACAGTGTCTTCAACAGGCGATGGAGCTCGACGGCGATCGCCCCGTCGTAAGCTCCGTTCGCCGTCGTCGAGATCATACAGCTGACCGCGTTCGTCGTGCTCGACACCGGTTGGATGACGAGTGCCGAATGATGGAGCTCGGTTTGATGTGCCTGCAGGTCGGGATGCCACTCATGAAGCGAATCATACACAAAGTATGGTTCTTCCGCATCACGGTGCCGTTCGAGTGTGTAGGCGTCGGCGACGGGGGTGGACGTACGACCGCTGATATCATAAAACGTCCGGTGCTCGTCCCGATTGACTTGGAGCCAGCCGCGCTCGAGCTCGACGACTTCCCGGAGCCCGTTCCAAAACTTCTCGATGAGGAGTTGCTCGTTGTCGACGCGGTACAGTTGCTCTTTCAACCGTTCGACTTGATCGATCTTCGACTGCGTCTCTTCGGTCTCCGTCGCTTTCGATAATCCCATCTTGAGGAGCGACAGGATGAGGAACGTCGCCATCAGCCCCGTGTATCCGAACAGTTGGAACGCCTCGATGGCGACCATCGTGAACAACAGCTCGAGCGAGATGACGAGCCAGTCAAAACGGAGCAAACGCCACATGATCGGGAGCGGGATCCGTTCCCCAATCAGGAACCGCGATAGCAGGAAACTGAAGGCGAGGACGAGGAACAAGACGGCAAAGAAGCCAATCAGCGCCGTACCTTGTTCGAGCAGATGAACGTTCGGTCCAATCTGTCCGCCGAGCCGCAAATAGACGAGCCCCGGCAAGACGAGGAGCATCGCCTCGATCAACGTATTGAGCGGATAGAAATGCAAAAAACGCCGACGTCCGACTTTGTTCGTGAACGTCCGGGCCTGAAACGTGAGTAAGAGGAGCTGTCCCATCAACAAGGCCGGCAACAGGCCGTACAAGAAGAACGTCATGAAGACGAACATCTCATGGAACGTAAAGTGAAGGTGCCGCCGCTTGAGCGGGTTCATGACGAACAGGGCGCCGAGCGTGAAGATGAACCAAAATAACGACCAATCAAACGTACCGATGCCGAGCCACATGTAGGCGAGGATTCCCATGAAGACGAGCGACCACGAGAACCAGCTTCTGATGAGGTACTTCCGAAATCGCATCGTCTCCCCCCTTTTCTTTATCATTCCTACATAGTATGAAGGGTTTTGGTGGAAGATTCCAGCCGTTGTTTGAAAGTTGTGACAATAAAAAAAGATTGCGACTCGCGTCACGATCCTGTCATCACTTTGCTTTTAAGAACGAAAAACCAATTGAGCCTGACCCCGTGTGGGCCCCAAGGAGCGGTGCGAGTGTGTCGACCCGAATTTTGGCTTTATCGCCGAGTTCACGTTTCCACGACTCGGCCAGTTCTGGCACGTTCCCGTGGAAAATCGAGACGTCCGTGCACTCACCCGAATCGATGACTTGACGGAGCGCTTCGAACAACTGGGCTTGCGCCTTCTTATACGTCCGAACCGTTTGATACGGAACGATAAGACCGTCTTCGAAGCGAAGCACCGGCTTCAATTGCAACATATTCCCGATGAGCGCTTTCGACTTCGAGATCCGGCCGCCTTTTTGCATTTGCGTCAAGTTTTGCAAAATCAATTCGATGTGGACGTCCTCGACTCGTTGTTTCATATACGCTTCGACGTCCTCGAGTGTATCCCCACGCTCGACGCGTTCAATCAACTCTTCGAGCATGAGCCCCATCGTGTAGATGCCGGCCCGTGAGTCGATGGCGAGCAGTTTGAACTCGGCAATCTCTGCACCTTGAACCGATGCCGAATACGTCCCGCTCAAGTCCGACGACAAGTGGACGGCGATGCCCATATCATATTGATCTTTGATGCTCTCATACAAAGTGACGAAGTCGCCGATGGCCGGTTGGCTCGTCGAGACGCGTTCACCTGCGTCGATCCATTCGTACACAGTCTTGGCATCGACCTCGACCCCGTCTTTATACGGCTGGTCGCCTTTGACGACGTAGAGCGGAACGATATGGATGTCCGGGTGGTGTTGAATCGAATCAGGAAGGACGACCGTGCTGTCCGTAATATAAGCAATTTTCATAGTAGGATTCTCCTTCAATCAATATTAGTACCTGGTAATATTATTTTATCACAGGTGAAGCGGTTTCACTATTTTTTCAAAATTGAAATCCTATGAAGTTTCACATATTCCCGTCCGCGATGTGCTCGAAACGGGTAAAAGATAACATCGGACAAAGGAGGAATCGGTATGATTCACATTCAGCACGTCAATAAAATCTATAAGACCGGGGACGTCGAGACCGCGGCGTTGAAAGACATCGATTTGACGATCAATGACGGGGCCTTCGTCGTCATCCTCGGCCCGAGCGGGAGCGGCAAGAGTACGCTGTTGAACGTCATCAGTGGCCTCGACACGGTGACGTCCGGGACGATCACGTTCGGTGACACCGTCTTGACGGACTTATCGTCCGAGCAGATGACAGCGTTTCGACGCGACCATCTCGGCTTCATCTTTCAACAATATAATCTACTCCAAAACTTGACCGTCTACGAGAACGTTCAAATCGGGGCCGATTTATCGACCGACCCGCTCCCAATCGAAAAGTTGTTGGATCAAGTCGGGTTAGCGGCTGCCCGTGACAAATACCCGTACCAATTATCGGGCGGCGAGCAACAACGCGTCTCGGTCGCCCGGAGTCTCGCCAAAAATCCGTCCATCATCTTCTGCGACGAACCGACGGGCTCGCTCGATGAAAACAATTCAAAACGGGTGCTCGAACTGCTCGAGCGCTTGAACGAGACGTACAACAAGACGATCGTCGTCATCACGCACAACACGGGCATCAGTGAGATGGCCGATGACGTCATCAAAATGAACTCGGGACGGATCGTGGAGTATACGCACAACCCGGTCCGAAAAGCCGCTCGCGACATCCACTGGGGGTGAGACAGATGCTGTATAAAAACGTATGGAAGACGCTCGCTGGCAAATGGATGCAGCTCCTTGCCATCGCCGTCATCATCGTCATGAGCTCGCTCACGTATACGATGATGTTTTATGGCATCAGCGGCATCGAAGTGCCGACCGAGGAGTATCTCGCCTCATCGAATCAAGAGGATTTTGCCGTCGAGATGCTGAACCGGGTCACGGAAGAAGAGGCGGCCTTGCCTGAGTTGGCGGACTTCATCGCCTCCGGCCGCTACACGCTCTCGGACTTGCGACGTGTCGACGAGGCGGCGTTCGATGACTTGATCGCGGCACGCATCGACGCCGTCGAGGGCGAGATGGACGGCGCGACGCTTGAGCTCCGCGCCTCGAAGCTATTGACCTACCCGTTCGGCTCGAGCGAACACCGCGGACTCGTCTTGAAAGAAGCGGACACGATCAACGTGTCTTATCTCGAGGCTGGCAAGCGGCCTGAGCAAAACGATGAGATCGCCATCAATGCGAAATACGCCGAGAAGAACGGGATTGAAATCGGTGATTCGCTCGACCTCGGTACCCCTTTCACGGTGAGCGGATTCGTCTTGTTCCCTGACTACACGCTCCCGCTGTTTGATGAGAACTTCTTCAATTTGGATCCCGGCACGCAGACACTCCTTTTGATGACGGACGCCGCCTACGACGAGGTGATTGGAACCGAATCGTTCCGCCTTGCCGGTGTCACTGACGGGACGGTCGTGACCGACGTCGAGCTCCCGTTCGTCATCTCGGTCATGGAAACGGAAAACATCATGCGCAGCGGCGCCATCTATAGCGAGATCTCATCTGGTAAAGCGATGGCGCTCGGCTTGAGCCTGTTCATCGTCTCGATTGCCGTCATCATCGTCGCCATCCTGATTTCGAACATGCTCGAGGCCGAGCGCGGACAAATCGGGCTCTTGAAAGCAATTGGCTACAACCGCCGCCAAATCGCGGTCCCGTACCTAGTCTTCATCTTGTTGTTCGCGACGCTCATGCTCGTCATCGGCTATTTCCTCGGGCTCTACTTCGCCGAGCCGCTCAAAAACCTGTACCTCGATTTCTATCTATTGCCGTCCATCACCATCGCCCAAAGCCCGCTCGTCTTTCTCACGGCCGTCTTCGCCCCGCTCCTGTTCTTCGCGCTCGTGGCGGGAGCCGTCATCTATAAAATCATGGGCGAGAGCGCTCTCGCTTTGCTGTCGCCTCGAGACAACGCCTCACTCAATCGACTGAGCCGCATCGTCAGCCGTCTGCTCCGGAACGCCCGCGGCAAGACGAAATTCAAATATTTATACGCCGTCAAAAGCACGGGTAGCTTCATCATCTTCTTTTTCGGTATCCTGTTCTCGACGCTCCTCATCGTCTTCGCCCTCATGATGAACGGGGCGGTCGACCGGATGACGGTCGGCGAGTTGAACGAGGCCGACTATGAATATGAGGCGTACACGACGACGCAACCCGTGCTCGAAGATGGACAAGAGCCGTTCCTCACCTACCCGTTCGCCTTCGCTCAAGACAACCTTGTCACGTTGAAAGGGCTCGATGCGACGAACACACTCTACCCTCTCGAAGACGAAGACGGGAACGAACTGGTACCGAAAGCGGATGAGATCATCGTCAACGCCTCACTCGCCTTGAAGCTCGGCCTCGAGACCGGGGACACGCTTGACATCGAACTCGACAACGAGACGTTGTCGTACCCGATCGGAGGTATCGCCGACGAATATGCGGGCGATGTCGTCTACCTGCCTCGGGCAACGCTCAGCGAACAATTATCGGGCGGGACGACACGTGATTTGTTCAACGGGATTTACGCGACCGAACGGCCGGACGAGACGGACTATCCGACGGTCATCTCACGAAGCGGTCTGATTGAGCAGTCCCAATCGATCAATGAGTACATGAACTTGATGATGAACGTCATGATCGGCGGATCGGCCTTGATCGCCTTCAGCATCCTGTTCGTCTTGACCGCACTCACGGTCGAGAAAAATTATTACGTCATCTCGCTCTTGAAAGTGATGGGCTACGACCGGCGCGAGGTCCGCTCGATGATTCTCAACAGCTACTTCATCTACGCGCTCATCTCGGCCCTGCTCAGCATCCCGATCGCCCTCGTCATCTTGCGGGTCATCGTCGTCGTGTTCGCGGAAGATTATGGACTCGTCTTGCCGCTCGAGTTCGAGTGGATTTATCTGCTTTACACACTCGGTGCGGTGACGCTCCTCTTCTTCGCAAGCACGTTCATCAGCCGTCGCAAGATCGATCAGATTCCGCTCCAAGAAGTATTGAAGACGTATCAAGAATAATTTTTCGCCAAATAGGGCATAATAAGAGAAGAGACCAGGCCTCTCCCTGTGAGGGGCCTGACTATTTGAAGAAGAGGATGATTCTTATGAACCGTACACAAGTATTGCTCGCCATTCCAGGAAACTGGTCATCGGCCGAGGCAGTCAGCGAACAAATCAGTTTACATAGCGAAGGCTACACGATGGCTGGCCTACTGCTGTTAGAAGATGAGACCGGAAAAGCATTCACGGTCGAAGTCGTCGAGCGCGACCCGGCTCTCGCCGAAGCGATGATTCATGCCAGCTCGGGCGGTTTCACGCCGAAAATCGCGAAAGGGCTTACCCGCCACACGCACATCGTCTATTTGATCGTCGACGTCAATGACGTGACGGACATCGCGGCGGCCCGCCGTGCGGCCAATGCCATCTTGAACGCCGGCGGACTCGGCGTCATGGTCGAGACGGCTGGGGTCGCCTACTCGAAAGACGAATGGCAAGAGTCGAAAGAAGAAGACCTCGCCCTCGACTACTCGCTTCTCACAGCCATCACGGAAGAAGAAGACGCCTATGTCTCGTGGGGCATGAAAGCGTTCGGTCACGCCGACGTCGCCGTACCGGCCACGCTCGAAATTGAAGACGCGATTCACGTCGTCCATTCGTTCAACTTCCACCTCATTTCGGGTGGATCGATGTTCGGGGACGGGGACAGCTTCACGTTCGAGGACGGCAAAACGTTCACGGTCGAGATGGGTGAAGACGAGCGGACGTCCATCGACAACTTGCTTCATAACCCGTTCGGCTTGATTTACCTCGTGCCACAAGTCGCAGCAGAATAAAAACAAGGGCTCACAGACTTTCGTCTGTGGGCCCTTATTTTGGTTGCGGCGGCATATCGAGCGGCAAGAAATAATGCGCGCACCCTTCCCAACCGAGCTGTTCACTCAACAGGTCTAACGATGTCCGGAAGAACGCTTGGATGTCACTTGACCGATCGACCTTCTCGAGCGACAAGAAACATTCGCTCATGTTGGCGTCATAGTAGGCGTCCGCTGGTTGAATCCGGTCCGAGGCGAGCTCGGAGTATTGAAACGGATACGGCAAGATAAAGAACATCGGCACGTCGACGGACGCATCCCCGAGCCAAAACCCGAACTCGATCATGTGCTCATCGAACGCCGTCTTCTCAATCAGTTTGTCTTCCGGGAACGGCTCGAACTTCCCGTAGACGATCATCGACGACACGTCGAAAGTGCCCCAAAACAAAGCCGGTTTCACTTTCCGGCATCGGAGCGGGGCGAGAAACCTCGCTTGTTCCCGCGCGGCATATTGGAACAGCCGCACCCCTTTCAGCGCGGCATCGGCATCGTAAGCGAGCGGCGCCACATCCCGGTCCAAGTATCTGAGTTCTCGCATTTCCTGCGTCTTCGGATTGAGGGTAAGGCGGATGCCGGACGCTTGAAGCGTACCGATGATTTCCATGTAATACGTTTTGAGCGATTTTCCGTCCTCAAGCGGAAACATCGCTCGATTCGACTCGACGTGCACCGTAATGATTCCAGCCGCGACGTCGACGTCAATCTCGAACAACGTCTCCCCGCTCCAAAGCGGTCCCGTCGAAAATCCATTCACGGTGAGCGGTAACGTGACGTGGGCCCATTGCGGTTCTTGCGGGGCGAGGCCGAGTTTTATTTTCCCAAGAATTTGCGAGACGAGATGGAGCGTGAGCTTCGTGTCCGCCCATTCGGAGTGGCGTATGATTTCCATCAGCGTTTCCTCATTTCTTCATTCGAACAAGTGACGCAGCTACTCCCCTGATTCCCTGTCCTCGACGCAAACAACCAAAAAAATCCACAGACGAGTGTCTGTGGATTCAACCGCGCATCTCTTGGAGACGCTCGAGTTGATGGGTCAGCTCGCCGATGGGGACGAACCGGGCCCGGCGGAGCGTCTCTCTGCCGTCGAGGAAAAACAGGACGACCGGGACGGTGAAAATCGAGTAGGCGCCGGCAATTTCCGGTACCTCATCCGAATCGACGGCAATCGCCTCGATATCGGGGAACTCCGTCAACATCTCTTCGACTTGCGGTTTGAGCGAGTGGCAGACGCTACAGGTCGGATGCGAGACGTAGACGAGCAATTGGTCCGAGTCCGCAATCCGGTCTTGTAGCGCCGTGAGTGTGGTGACAGCTTCCATCAAACTCCCTCCTTTACGGTTACGCGTTGAGCCAGAGAATCCCGACCGTCTCAAACCCTGCGTGAACCGCGATCGACGGACAGAAACGCGTCTTGACGATTTCAATGTCAGGCAATTTTGCTTGGATGAGCGCGACGATATTGTCTTGCATCTCCGGCGCGAGCGCCGTTTGGACGAAGACGCGGTTGTTGTGGATGCCGTTCGCGGCGTGGCGACGTTCGAGCTCGGTCACCATCTCGGCGTATGCTTTTTTAAGCGAGCGTGCTTTTTTGAACGGGATGACTTTCCCCGTCTCATCGAGCGTGATAATCGGTTTGATGTTGAGGATGTTGGCGAGGAACATCTCGCCTGACGAGACGCGGCCGCCGCGGCGCATCGTTTCCATGTTGCCGATAATCATGAAGAAGTTCTTCTTATCGCGCCACGCTTCGAGCAAGGCGACAATCTCTTCGACCGACTTGCCTTCAGCTTCGGCGGCAAGACCGAGACGGACGAGTTCTTGCTGCGCCTCGAGCGCTGCGTGCGAATCGACCGTATATACTTTGAAGCCGGCCGCTTCGGCCGCTGCACTCGAGTTCTTCACGGTCGAACTCAAGCCGTTCGAGCAATGGACGGCGATGGCGCAATCATATCCTTCTTCTTTCAAACGTTCATAGCGGGCGATGAAGTCGCCGAAAATCGGCTGTGACGTCTTCGCCTCTTTCTTTTGGTCGATCATATAGCGGTGCAAGTCTTCGAGCGACAAGTCGACTTCGCTATAGCCGCTGCCGTCGACAATCAGTTGAATCGGGACGATATCGACACCGAGACGGGCCGCCTCTTCCTTCGAGAAATTGGCCATACTATCGGTAATCCATGCGATTTTGGTCATAACAAAAATCCTCCAATGGTCGTTCAATTTTTTCCTTTCTCATTATACCTTATTTTCCGGATTCGTTCCTTTCCGACTCATTCGCACGAAAAAAGACAGCCCGACTCGTCGTCGCGCTGTCTTCGGCTTCGACTCATCGTGTCGAAATCAGTTTCGTATGAGCAAACTCATCATGCGGCAATTCCATGTTCTTGCCCGACTTGATCTGTTGCAGCGCTTTTAACAGCGGCAGACCGAGCGTGGCGGGATAGACGACGTCTTTATATAGCGTCCGCTTCACGACTTGTTCGAGCGAGAGCGAGCGCCCGTCTTGACTGACGACTTTAATCCCGACGACCTGGTCGCCGATTGTTTGGCCATTTTTATTAAGCAGGAAGTATACTTCCCCGGCCATCGTCACGAGCGTCGGTAAATAGTAACGTTTCACTTCTTTTCCAGGAAACAACTTCTTCCGAATCGTCTTCTCGACAAGTTTCGCTGGTGTTTGAAAAATGAGTTGGTCGATTTGACTGGCGACGGCACGTTTCCAAATTGGGACTGCCACGTTCATCATCCTCTCGTTTCGGTTCTAGGCTTTAGATTCCTCTTTTGCCTTCGCTTGAAACGCCGAAAACGGACAACCCGAGCGCGCGAACAAGTTCGGCGTCACAATTTTGTCATCATAGTGGCGGTGGAACACGTGCGTCGCGGCCGGAGACAGCGGTGGGATGAGCCAGCTCCATTGCCCGGTCACGTCGCGCCCGGCGTCCTGCTCGTTCTTCTCGAACCGTTTGAACTGTTTCGCCGCCGTATGGTGGTCGACAATCGTCACGCCGGCCCGTTCGAACGACTGCAAGACGGCGACGTTCAATTCGACGAGGGCCCGGTCGCGCCAAAGCGTCCGCTCTTTCGACGTGTCGAGCCCGAGCGATGCGCCGACGAGCGGCAACAGGTCATAACGGTCCGTATCGGCCAAGTTGCGCGCCCCAATCTCGGTCTCCATATACCAGCCGTTGAACGGGACCGAGGTGAAGCGCAGCCCACCAATTTCCAGTTCCATGTCGGCGATGGCTGGAACAGCGTGCCATTTAATCGGCCGTCCGCCGAACAAGTCGTACGCCTCGTGCTGAATGTCGACCTCGAGTACCGCATCGTCCGGCAATTCATAGAGCCGAACGTCACTCCCATCCGTGATCAGGAGCGGCAAGATGTCAAACGCAGTCCTGGTCCCGCTCCAACCGAGCCGTTCGGCCTGACGCGTCATCGTCAAAGACAGTGGATCGCCGATGATGCCGTCTTCTGTCTCATATGCCGCATACCGGATGAGTTGCGTGTTCAAGAGACGGAACTCGTTCGGGAGCACCGTCATCGTCGAGCGGATTTTCCCGCCGTTCGTCGCGTAACGCAAGTGGTCGATGAGTGCTTCGAACACATCGTCGAACGTCTCCGCGCCGCGGGCATCCCGGACGGTGAGCGTCTGCCAAAACAGACGGCCGATGCATCGGTTTGAGTTCCGCCAGGCGAGTTTCGCGCCCTCGGTCAACTCGTCGGTCGTGAGCGTATACGTTCCCGTACGGTCGATTTCTTTCGCAATCTCATCGAGCCGGTCCGTCTGATCGCCTTTTAGTTGTGAGAAAAAGTGTCGGGCTGCCTGAATCTCCATCTCATGTATCTCCTCTTTCGTTCTGTCCCTCCCATCTTAAGGGAAACCACACCCGTTTTCTACCCGGACGCGATAAAAAAGCAGGACGATGTGCGGGCTGTTCGATTTAACAAGCATGGGAATGATTTTTCGGAATCGCACATTGAACCGGATGGACATATAAAAAAAACCAGAGGTCGTTTGACCTCTGGTGAACTACTTAACGTTGTTTCACGACGACCGAGCTGTAGGCCGGTACATCGACCGTGCCCGAGACGCGTTTGATCGCCTTCGTGCCCGCTTGTTTCCCATCGACGATGAGGTTCCATTGCCCGCTCGGCAATTTCACTTTGACCGTCTTACCGTTCGCGTTGTGCGTGACAAACAAGTCTTTCTTCTGGCCTGGCGCTTTGTCATCGATCGAGTAGCTGATGACGTTCGCTTCGGCTTTATAAAATTTCAAGTTTTTCTTCACGTCTGTTGCTTTTGTCATGCGAAGACCTGGGTTGTCTTTACGCATTTCGATCAAGCCCTTCATGTACTGGACGTCCGCCTTGCGGTCAGCAGCCCGTTTCCAATCCATTTGGTTGATGCGGTCCGGCGATTTATACGAGTTGTGGTCGCCTTCTTTCGTCCGCATGAACTCTTGACCGGCATGGATGAACGTTGTCCCTTGGCTCGTCAAGAGGATGCTTGACGCGAGACGGTGCATTTTCGTACGTGTCGCTTCCGACGTTTTCGCGTTCGTGAGTTCGAGCTTGTCCCAGAGCGTGTGGTTGTCGTGCGCCTCGACGTACGTGATTGCTTGTGTCGGTTCTTTCGTGAAGCCTTTAATGTCGGCGCTGTAATCGATTTCGCCGACGATGCCTGTCTTGATGCGGTTCTCAAGGCCGGCTTTACCATTGATGAAGCCGTTGTCCGAATCGATGAAGACACTGCCTTTCAAGCCGTCGCGGATGTTGTCGTTGAAGTGCGCGACGCCCGGCATCTTGTATGCGTTCTTCTGGTTCGCTTTCTTCGCCGGGTCGAGCGGCGTGCTGAGGTCCCAACCTTCGCCGAAGACGAGGATGGAAGGATCCACTTTGTTCAACGCCGAACGGACTTGGTTCATCGTCTTGACGTCATGGATGCCCATGAGGTCGAAACGGAACCCGTCCCAATGGTACTCTTGCGCCCAATAGACGACCGAGTCGACGATGAGCTTCTGCATCATCTTGCGTTCCGACGCGGTGTCGTTGCCGACGCCTGTTCCGTTCGCGAAGTCGCCGCCCGCTGTGTAACGGTAGTAGTAACCTGGAACGATCTTATGCAAGTTCGAAGCCTGCGCATCGAACATGTGGTTGTAGACGACGTCCATGACGGCGCGCAAATTATTGTCATGGAGCCCTTGAATCATTTGCTTCATCTCGCGAATCCGGACTTTGGCGTCATACGGATTCGTCGAATACGAGCCTTCCGGTGCGTTATAGTTTTTCGGGTCATAGCCCCAGTTGTACGAAGCATCCGGTTTCGTCTCATCGACCGAAGCCGTGTTATAGTCATACACCGGAATGAACTGGACATGCGTGACACCAAGGTCTTTTATATGGTCGAGACCCGTCTTCGTGGCCGTTTTCTTGCCGTTGACGAGAAGGCGTGTGCCTGGCTCGACGACGCCGAGATATTTGCCTTTGTTTTTGATGCCTGAGTCGTACTTGTCTGACGTGACGTCGAAAATCGACAAGTCGCGGACGTGCGTCTCATAGATGATCGCATCTGTTCGTTTCGCCAATTTCGGCTTCATCGAGTTCCAACGTTTCGGTTTCGTCTCGTTCAAGTCGACGACGACCCCTTGGTCCCCGTTCACACCGACCGCCGTCGCGTACGGATCGACCGCGCGGACGCTGCCTGATGCGTGCTTGACGTTGTACGTGTAACCGATGCCGTCCAAGTCGCCGCGGACGTCCGCGACCCATGTCCCGCGTTCGCCACGCTTCATCGAAATCGTCTTCTTCAAATCTTTATCCGAAGCTGGACGCGTTTTCGGCATGTTCCATAGTTCGAGTTTCACGTCTTGTGCCGTCGGGGCCCAGAGGACGAATTGTGATTTTGAGTGTTTGTACGTCACACCGAGCTTGCCGTCATAGGCGTACTTCGCATCGAACTCCGGTGACCGGAGCACGTCGCCCGCTTGGAGCACTTTGTCTCCGAACGTCGGGTGCTTCGCCGTGATGACCGCCGCCAAGTCGATGTCGGCCTTGAAGCGGACCGTGACCGACTTGTCGCCTGACTTCTCGAGAGATTCGACCGTTGCGCCTTCGACCGTCAATTCGCTCAAGAACTTGTCATCGATGACGCGGTTGAGCGTGAGTTCCGCTTGGCGGAACGTGTCCGCCTCGAATGAGATGATTTTCGGTGAGCGATCGATTTCAGGTTCTGAGTAGTAAATCGTCGAATCTCCTTCGACGAGCCAAATCTCTTTCGCCGTGCTGAGTGCGAACCGGTCTGGCCCATCTTTTTCGGCCCATTCGCCTTTTTTCGTGACGAGTCCGATGAGCTTCTTCGCGTCCGGGTTGGCGAACTTCACGTTCGCGACACCGCCGAATGCGTCCGTTTCATCAAAGTTGATGCTTTGACCGTCTCCACCGTCTGGCCATGTCCAAAGACCCCAGTCCGTGTATGTATTGTCGTAACGGAAGTAATGAACTTTCATATCCACGTCCGTTGCTGCCGTCTCCCCGTCCGGGTTCGACGTATAGATCTTCGAGTCCCCTGACTTGATCCACACTTCGGCAACGCCGTCTTTAATCATATCGCTCGTGATGAAGCGGTCGTTCTCCGACCCTTTATCTTTCTCCCAGTTGTCCGTTCGGACGATGAGACCGAGCTTTTCTGGTGCATCGACCGGGAATTCGTAGGCCGCCACCTTTCCGAAGTCGTCTTCGCCATTGAAGGCGAACGGTTTGTTCGGGAAATAATCTGGGTTATTCGCCCAAAGCCATAAGTTCCAATCCATTTGATTGTCCGGTGCCTCTTGATAGTGCACGACGACGAGTGTCGACTTGTCTTTCTCGAGAGCGGACGATGACATCGGAAACATTGAGAACACTAGTGCAAACGTTAGCACAACTGCCCATGCCTGTTTCCATCGTTTGTTGACCATGTGGGTCCCTCCTTGTAGCATAATTTCAGGAAAACGCTTACACAAAAATTGTAAACGTTTCCTTTTCGAAATACAATCTTTTTCTAAACAATAGGGAAGTACTCCTATCTCGAGAGTGACTTTGGAAGGCGATGACAAAACGGCACAAAAAAGGCGACCTGATGATGCAGGCCGCCGCATATTAATTCCCATATTTCTTGAACAACTGATAGTTTTTGTTCCCACCCGACAAGTTGTAGACGTCAGTGAATCCGAGGTTACGGAGCACGTTTTGCGCTGCGTTCCCCGTCACCCCACCGTTGCAGTACACGACGGTCGGCTTGTCTTTGTCCATGTCCTTGGCGGCTTCGCGCAAATTGCCGAGCGGTACGTTCACGGCACAGTCGACGCACGCTTTCTCGAACTGCGAGGCTTTGCGCGTATCGATGATTTGCATGTCCTCCCCTGCATCAATCCGTTTCTGCAGCTCGCCCGGCGTGATGAGACGCGCCGATTGGTTCATACTGTTCGCGAGTGCCATGCCTGTGTACATGACCGGATCTTTCGTCGTCGAGAACGGCGGGGCGTACGCGAGGTCGAGATGGAACAAGTCATCGACTTTCGCCTTGAACGTGATGGCCGTGACGAACACGTCGATGCGCTTGTCGACACCTTCGAAGCCGACGATTTGAACGCCGAGCAGTTGGCGTGTCGCCCGGTCACCGATCGCTTTAATCGTCATGTCCTTCCCACCCATATAACCCGGTTTGTCCGGCTTCGTGTTATGAAGCACTTCGATATCGTAGCCAAGTTCACGAGCTTCCCGTTCTGACAGACCGGTCTGCGCGACAGCGAGACCGAACACTTTGAAAATGCCCGTCCCGAGGATGCCACGGTGTTCCAGGTCGCCTCCTGTGATTAAATCACCGAGGGCGCGCCCCATCTTGTTCGCCGTCGACCCGAGCGGACGCCAAATCGGCTTGCCTGTGACGAGCGAGAAGCTTTCGGCGACATCGCCAGCCGCATAGACGTTCTTCACGTTCGTCTCCATGCGCTCGTTGATGGCGATCGCGCCCGTCTCCCCGATTGTGACACCAATCGACTTCGCCAGTTCCGTGTTCGGACGGACACCGACGGAGAGAATGACGAGGTCCGTTTCGACCGTCTTGCCGCTCTCCGTGACGACGCGTTCGACGTGACCATCACCGACCAGTTCCGTCACCGTCTCACCGAGCATGAGTTCAATGCCGTTCTTCTCGAGGTGATCCTCGACGCGGCAGGCCATGTCCTTATCGAGCGGCGGCATCACTTGTGGGAAACGCTCGATGACGGTGACATCGACGCCACGTAGTTTGAGCTGCTCGGCCATCTCAAGACCGATGAATCCGGCGCCGATGATCGTTGCATGTTTCGGGTTCGTCGCATCGACGAAGTTACGTGTCGCTTCCGCATTCTGAATGTTACGGATTGGGAACACGTTGTCCGAATCGACACCCGGAATCGGCGGGATGATGCTCGAGGCACCTGTCGCGAGGACTAACGAATCATAGCTGTCCGTGAACGATTCACCCGTCTCAAGGTTCTCGACCGTGACCGTCTTTGCGTCGGCATCGATTGCCGTCACGTTATGTCGTGTCATGACGTCAAGTTGATAACGTTTTTTGAAGAACGCCGCGTCACGAGGCGTCAAATCGTCGCGTGACTCGACTTCGCCGCCGACGTAATACGGGATGCCGCAACCTGAGTACGAGATATCGTAATCGCGATCGTAAATCGTAATCTGTGCGTCTTCATTGTTACGACGTGCTTTTGCCGCGACCGACGTACCGGCGGCGACTGAACCGATGATGACCAATTTCATAAAAAACACTCCTTAACTGATTTAGGCGAGAATTCTCCCTCCTCTAAGCGTCTGGGGCGAAGCCCAGCGTAGGTGGGAGATGAATCGCCCGTCCCTTACACCTTCGGCCACCGCTGTGACGAAACGACGAACAAAAGTTCGTGATTCCGTCAGATTTCCTTGCCCCCTCCGCGGGTATCGGAATGGGACGAGCATCATTCTGACACCGGGAAAAGGAGGGACGGACATGCTGAAGGGCTACAAATACCGGCTCCACCCGACGCCGGCACAGGCCGAGTTCCTAGTCAAGACGATCGGCTGCGCCCGCTTCGTCTACAACAAGCTGCTCGAGGACCGCATCGCCATCCACGAGGAGGCGAAGGCGAGCGGCGGGCCGAGGCGGAAGCCGCCGACGCCGGCCTCCTACAAGCCGCTGTTCCCGTTCCTTTGCGAGGCGGACAGCCTCGCGCTCGCGAACGCGAAGCTACACCTCGACACGGCGTTCGCGAGGTTCTTCGACGGGACGGCCGGCTTCCCGGTGTTCAAGTCCAAACGAAAATCGCGCGCCTCCTACACGACGAACAACCAGCACGGCACGGTCCGCATCGAGGCGGGAAAAGTCCGTCTGCCGAAGGTCGGGTTCATCCGGTTCACACAGCACCGCGACTTCGACGGCGAGATCCGCTCCGCGACCGTGTCGATGACGAGGACGGGCAAGTTCTTCGTGTCGCTCCTCGTCGAGCAGGACGACGAGCCATGGATCCCGGCCGAGCACAAGGTCGGCATCGACCTCGGGTTGGAACACTTCGCCACCATGACGAACGACAATCTCGTCACGGAGAAGATTGCGAACCCGCGCAACCTGCGAAAGGCCGAGGCGCGGCTCAAACAAGCGCAGCGCGCCCTCGCCCGCAAGAAGCCCGGCAGCAGGAACCGCGAAAAGGCCAGGCTCATCCTCGCGAAGAAGCACGAGCAGGTCAGGAACCGCCGGCACGACTTCCTCCACAAGCTGTCGCGACGCATCGTCGACGAGAACCAAGTCGTCGTGGTCGAGACGCTCCGAACGAGGGAGATGATGCAGGACCGCCGCCTGGCAAAGTCGATCGGGGACGCCGGGTGGGGCGAGTTCGTCCGGCAACTCGAATATAAATGCAGGTTCTATGGACGGACACTGATCAATGCCGACCCGTGGTTCGCCTCGACCCAGGTCTGTTCGAGCTGCGGCGAGAACGGCGGCAAGAAGGACCTGCATATCCGCGAGTGGACATGCAGCGCATGCGGCGCACACCACGACCGCGACGTCAACGCGAGCCTCAACCTGCTGCGTCTCGCCGACCGGAACACCTCAGGGCAGGGACTGCCCGACGAGCTTGGCAAATAACCGTGGCTGGTCGAAGCACGGTCTTCCCAAGAAGCTCCCACTTCAGGTTGCGAAGCAAGCAAGTGGTGAGTAGTTCACTAAAGTAGTAGGCTGATATATAGTCCGAGCAACGTGATGGCGAGCGTCGGGATCGTCAAGATGATTCCGACTTTAAAGTATTGACCCCAACCGATTTTAAGCCCTTTCGTACGGAGCACATGGAGCCAAAGCAACGTCGCGAGTGACCCGATTGGTGTAATCTTCGGACCAAGGTCGGAACCGATGACGTTCGCATAGATGAGCGCTTCCCGAATCTGACCGGTCGTATTCGTCAAATCGATGGCGAGCGCGTCGATCATGACGGTCGGCATATTGTTCATGACCGATGACAAGATGGCGGCCAAGAAGCCCATCCCGAACGTGGCGCTGAAGGCGTTCACGGCGAACCAGTCGATGAAGTTGGCGAGCACTTGCGTCAGTCCCGCGTTTTGCAGACCGTAGACGACGATATACATCCCGAGCGAGAAGAAGACGATCGCCCAAGGCGCCCCGCGTAGGACGGACCTGGTCGGCACGGCCGGTGAACGGTTCGCCATGATGAGGAAGAACAACGAGATGACGCCTGCGACGAGCGAGACCGGGATGCCGATGACGTCACTCGTGAAGTATCCGATGACGAGAAGTGCGAGCACGACCCATGACAAACGGAACATTTTATGGTCTTTGATGACCGAGGCCGGCTCGACGAGTTTCGATAAATCGTATTGCTTCGGAATGTCCTTTTTGAAATACAAATACAAGACGAGCAAACTTCCGGCTACGGCGAATACGTTGACGAACACCATCCGCGCCGCATATTCGGCGAAACCGATGCCGAAGAAGTCGGCCGAGACGATGTTGACAAGGTTCGAGACGACGAACGGCAGACTCGCTGTATCGGCGATGAACCCGGACGCCATGACGTATGCTAACACGACCGCGTCCGGAAGCTTGAGCGCCCGCACCATCGCGAGCACGATTGGTGTCAAGATGAGCGCCGCTCCGTCATTGGCGAACAACGCCGCGACGAGCGCACCGAGCAACGTGATATAGACGAACAGCTTCACGCCGCCGCCTTTGGCGATGCGGGCCATATGTAAGGCAGCCCATTCAAAAAATCCGATCTCGTCCAAGATGAGCGAGATGATGATGATGGCGATAAATGTGAACGTCGCGTTCCAAATGATGCCCCAAACGGTACCGACGTCGTCCAAATTGACGACCCCGGTGAGTAAGGCGATGACCGCCATCCCCATCGCCGAGTAACCGATGCCGAGGCCTTTCGGTTGCTTGATGATGAGGAAGAGCGTCACCAAAAAAATCAAACTAGCAATCCACTGCACAATGAGTTCCTCCAATAGTTCTCTATTTGTTTAGCAAGTCAGTTTCAATCCACGTAAGACGAGCCTTGCCTCATTCTCCGTCGATTCGATGTCAATCGTGACGCATTTCGCCAAATCAATGGCATCTGCTGCTAAGGCGAAAGTAAGCCCCTCCACGTGTGTGATCATGTCCGTCCGTTCTGGCGTAGCGATGACAAGACCGAGCGTCGGTCCGCAGCATCCAGCTTCCGTACGGATTCGAACCGAACCGATTGTTCCTTCTATCGTTGTTTCCTTCATGACATCAATCGCTTCATTCGTGATGTTCAACGTCTTCCCTCCTCAAATCGCACAGTCCGTTTCGCAGTCACAATTCGCCTCGACCGTCTCGATGTTGTCGAGCAACTCGACGACGATCGCATAGAACGGGCTCGTCTCATTCAACCGATAGTGAATCCATTGCTTGTCGCGGCGCTCTAACAGGAGCCCTGCTTGCCGCATCATCTTCAAGTGGCGGCTGATTGCCGGTTGCGAAATGTCAAAACAGTCGACAAAACTGCAGGCACACTGCTCCCCTGCCTGCATTTGCTTGAGCATCGTCAAACGGGTCGGGTCGGCGAGCACTTTGAGCACTTTACTTAAATCATCTACCGTATGCATCGTCATTCTCCTTCTCTGTATAACAAATCCGTTATATAACCTTTACGTTATGAAAATACCATAGTTTCTCATGCGGAGCAATTGTCTTCTCATAAAAAGTTCGGTATGATGAAACACGTTGTGAAAACATGTGTCGGTCGAACGACTTCTTTCATATAATGCGGCGTTTGATCTTCGTGAGACTCGGAGATCAAAGTCAAAAATATATAGAGAGGTGTGTTCTTTTGGAAAAATTGAATACGATCAAACAAGATTGGCTCGGCAACGTCCGGGCCGACGTCCTAGCCGGCTTCGTCGTCGCACTCGCCCTCATCCCTGAGGCGATTGCGTTCTCGCTCATCGCTGGAGTCGATCCGATGGTCGGGTTATATGCGTCATTCATCATCGCGATGGTCATCTCGATTGCCGGTGGTCGTCCGGCCATGATTTCGGCTGCGACCGGGGCGATGGCGCTCGTCATCGTCTCGCTCGTCGCCGACTACGGGTTACAATATTTACTCGCCGCGGGGATTCTCGCCGGAATCATTCAAATTGCGCTCGGCTATTTCGGCATCGCCCGCTTGATGAAGTTCATCCCGCGCGCCGTCATGGTCGGCTTCGTCAACGCGCTCGCGATTTTGATTTTCCAGGCACAGTTGACGAACTTTGAAGGTGAGAGCTGGATTATCTGGGCGCTCGTCATTGGATCGCTCGCCATCATCTTCTTGTTCCCACGCATCAACAAAGTCATCCCGGCACCGCTCGTCGCCATCGTCGTCATGACGATTCTGGCGGTCACGCTCGGGCTCGAGACGAAAAACATTAGCGACATGGGTACGATTTCAGCAACGCTCCCGGAATTTTTATTCCCGAACGTCCCGTTGACGTTTGAGACGTTGATGATCATCCTCCCCTACTCGATCTCCCTCGCCTTCGTCGGATTGATCGAATCGCTGTTGACGGCACAAATCGTCGATGACATGACGGGCACGGATTCGAACAAGAACCGAGAATCAAAAGGACAAGGTATCGCCAACATCATCGCCGGTCTCTTCGGCGGGATGCCAGGGTGTGCGATGATCGGTCAATCGGTCATCAACGTCTCGTCCGGTGCTCGCGGCCGACTGTCGACGTTCGTCGCCGGACTCGCGTTATTTATCATGATCATGACGATGAGCGATGTATTGATGCTCATCCCGGTCGGCGCCCTCGTCGGTGTCATGTTCTTCGTCTCGTACGCGACGTTTGACTGGGGCTCGCTTAAGGCGATGCGCACCGCTCAAAAATCAGATACGGTCGTCATGCTCGTGACGGTGCTCGTCACGGTTGTCACCCACGACTTGTCACTCGGTGTCTTCGCCGGGATCTTGACGGCAGCGATTCTCTTCGCCGCAAAAATCTCGAAAGTCGAACTCGATCGCAGTGTAGACGCCGATCGTGCTCGTTACATCGTGAACGGTCAGCTCTTCTTCGCCTCGACGTCTGAGTTCGTCAATCAGTTCGATGTGACCGAAGACGCCGAAGCCGGTGTCAAACACGTCACGATCGACTTCTCGAACACCCATCTTTGGGACGACTCGGCCATCGGTGCCATCGATAAAGTCGTCTTCAAGTATCGCGAAGTCGGGATCGAGCCGGAACTATTAAACTTGAACAAAGATTCAGAGAAACTGCTCAATACGCTCGCGCTTCACTTGAAACAACAAGAAGCAAACGCTGGCCATTGATTTGGTCTCTACAGGAGTGGACAATCGCGTTCACTCCCATTTTTTTATCCATGGCTCTACAAAATCGCATATACTAAAAGTAGATTGTGTGAAAGAGGAGGACGTTTTTATGGGAAAGGTATTTTTAGCGGCAGACGGATCTGCCCACTCGAAGCGAGCGCTTGAGAAAGCGATCCAGCTCGCCAAGGCATCAGACGCATCGATCGACATCGTCCATGTCGTCAGCGCCAAAGAATCGAAAGAAGCCGCGCTCAACTCGACCGGAAAACTCGATCTCGAAGCGAAGCGAAAATTGATGTTACAACCCCTGTTCGACCAAGTGGTCGCGGCCGGGCTCGAATATGAATATATCGAACTTCGCGGCGAACCCGACGTCGAACTCGTCAAATACGCGAACCATCAGCCGTACGAGTACGTCGTCGTCGGTTCACGCGGACTGAACACGTTCCAAGAGTTCGTGCTTGGCAGCGTCAGCCATAAGCTTGCTAAACGCGCTCTCGCCCCGGTCATCATCGTCAAATGATCGTCACCCTTTCTCAGCCGAGAAAGGGATTTTTTCTGTTCCATACAGGAAATAGGTCCTATGTGTGGAATGGAACAGTGAACTCATTTATGAAGGAGGAACATAATTGGATATTGCCAATGACTCAAATTTATTGCTCATCCTCTTGCCGTTGCTCGTGTTGCAACTCATCTTGCTCGTCGTCGCCTTGATTGATTTGCTCAAACGGCAAGAAACGAATGGACCGAAATGGGTATGGCTCCTCGTCATCCTATTCATCAACATTCTCGGGCCGATTGTCTACTTCCTATGGGGACGGACGAAGCGATGAACGTCACTCAACTGACGAAACGATTCGGCACGTTCACCGCGCTCGACGACGTCAGCTTCTCACTCCGCCCCGGTTGTACCTCGCTCCTCGGTGAGAACGGGGCCGGCAAGACGACACTGCTCAATATGATTGCCCGCGTGACGACACCGACGTCCGGACAGATCGTCGGGCATGACGCCATCCGTATCGGCTATCTGCCACAGCGACCGGCGCTCTATCCATCGCTCACACCGGTCGAGACGATTCGCTATGCGGCCGAGTTGACCGGCGTCACGAATGTCGACCCGGTCCATTTGTTGAAACGGGTCGGACTCGAGCCCGTCGATCGACCGGCGGCACACTTGTCCGGCGGCATGCGGCAACGGCTCGGCATCGCCCAGGCGCTCGTGCATGACCCGGAGCTGTTACTGCTCGATGAACCCGTCTCGGCGCTCGACCCGCGCGGCCGCCGGGAAGTACTCGACCTCTTAAGCGATTTGAAACGAGAGCGGATGATTCTCTATTCGACGCACGTGCTCCCCGATGCCGAGGAAGCGAGCGACTGGGTACTCCTGCTCCGACAAGGTCGCCTGCTCATGGAAGGGACCGTGACCGATTTACTCGGCTCGAAGTCCTCGATTCAAGTCCGTCTGTTCAATGACGTCGTGACGGAGGATGAGTGGCGAACGCTCCCGGGTGTCAGCCACGTCACCCGCTCCGGGACGACATGGGAACTGGAGACGGACGCGAAAGACGTGACGGAACGAGCGTTGCTGCAGCTGCTGCTGGAGCGCGGTCTAAGACTCCAATCGCTCCATGTCGGGCATCCATCGCTCGAGTCACTCTTTTTGGAGGTGAACGCCTGATGAAACTGGCCATCTTCAAACAAGAATGGAAAGAGTCATGGCGCAATAAGCGACTCATCTGGGTACCAATCGCCTTGATGTTGCTTGCGGCGATGCAACCGCTCACGCTTTATTTCCTCCCGGACATCTTGGCCTCGGGCGGCAACTTGCCGGACGGGGCGGTCATCGAAATTCCGACCCCGTCACCAGAAGAAGTGCTCATGTCGGCGAGCGAACAGTTGCGACAAATCGGCCTGCTCGTCGTGCTGTTATCCGCCATGCATACGTTCAGTCACGAACGGTCGCTCGGCACGCTCGCCTGGCTCAAGTCGCTCAAGATTCCAGGCACGCGCATCGTGCTCAGCAAATGGGGACATTATTCGCTACTCGCCGTCGTCGCCATCGGCCTCGCCCAATTGAGCGCCGCCTACTATACAATCGTCTTGTTCGATTCGTTCGACGTCACCGATTTCTTGATCGCGACCGGGCTGCTCATGCTCCATTTCGTCGTCCAGCTATCGATTTTCTTCTTGTTCGCGGCGTTGCTCGAGAGCGGCCTCGTCGCCCTCGTGATCACGCTCGCCCTCCACTTCATCATGTCGCTCCTAATTGGGTGGCTCGAGTGGGACTGGATGCCGTGGCGGCTCGGCTCGTTATCGGCCGAAGTGCTCATGGGCGAGGGTTTACTCGTTTGGCCGATCATCAGTAGTGTCTTGTTGATTGGCGTGACGCTCTTCGTCGCCTCGAAACGGTTGTTGTTCATCAGCCGTTCGTCCTGATGTAGCACCTTCTCAAAATAGTCCTTTAGCCGTCGAGTCAAGGCGGCTTTTCTCATGTATACTTAATTTACAAAATAATACCAATTTTTCAATTCGATTGTGGAGGAACGCCTATGAAGTGGAGTCACGTAGTGGCCGGTTTGGCCGTCAGTATGAGCATCATCCTCAGTAACGACCACGTCCATGCCGCGGCCGGGTTTCAAACGACCGCAACGGGAACGGTCTATATGACAGAAGACGGCACGGTGCTGACCGGCTGGGAAGTGATTGACAACAAGACCTATTATTTTGCAGCAGATGGGACGATGGCCGTCGGTTGGCAAGCGATCGATGGCGCTACATATTATTTTGAAACGGACGGCGTGCTCGTCACCGGGCGCTATTCGATTGACGGGGCGACCTACTTGTTCGCCGCCGACGGGAAGCAGCTGAAAGGCTGGCAACAACTCACGGATGGTCTCTATTACTTCAAATCGAACGGCGTCATGGCGACCGGCTTTTTGACCGTGGACGGGAAACGCTACTTGTTCTCTCTTGAAGGGAAACGGTTGAGCGGTTGGCAAACCGTCAACGGCGTGAAGCATTACATATTCGAAAACGGAACGATCCGGTCGGGCATGTACACGATTAACGGCAAGAAATACTTGCTCTTGAAAGACGGACAGGTCGCGACCGGCTGGCAACAAATCGGCACGCGCCACTACTACTTCGGTACAAGCGGTGTACGCCAGCACGGGCTGAAAAAGATTGGGACGACCGTTTACGGTTTCCATGAGACGTACGGCTATCGGTTGGCCGGCGTCCAAAAAGTCGCCTCTCGCTATTACTATTTCGGGACGGACGGAAAACGTCGCTACGGTCTGCAGACGATTGACGGCAAAGTGTACGGGTTCCATCCCGTCTACGGCTATCGTTTGCAAGGAAAACACAAAGTCGGGACTCGCTATTACTACTTCCACTCGACCGGCGTCCGCGAGACTGGTTGGAAGTATACGACGCAATACGAATATTTTGCACCGACCTTGACGAAGAAGACAGATTGGCAAGTAATAAACAGCAAATGGTATTTCTTCAATCCGTCGGGCGTCATGTATAAGAACAAACGCATCGGCAACGCCGCGTTCGATGCCCGGGGCGCCTATAGCAACCCGCTCTCCACTTATAAGATGAGCGTGCCGCTCTATCGTCAATTTGCTATGGGCTATCCTTCCGGCTGCGAGTTCTTCTCACTCAAGATGGCACTCGAGAAAAAAGGACGCGTCGTCAGCGCCGAGACGCTGTATCGGGAGATGCCGAAAAGCATGTGGAACGCCCGCTACGAGAATCGGCTCTACCGCTGGGTCGACCCGAACGTCATGTTCACGGGCGATCCGAAAGGCAAGCTCAGCAAATATCGCAACTACGGGATTTATCCGAAAGGCATGATTAACTTCTCGAGCAAATACCGGCCTGTGAAAGACTTGTCCGGCCAAGGATTAGCTTCAATTGAGCGTGAACTCTCACTCGGCAACCCGGTCATCGTCTGGGCGAGCGTCGACTTCAAACAGCCATACGGTCACTTCAATTGGTACACCGCTTCGAACAAAAAATTCACCGGTTTCGTCAATTATCATGTCATGCTCGCGACGGGCTATGACAAGAATAACCTCTACATCAACGACCCGTACCGCGGTCGCCTCGTCATCCCGAAAAGCCAAGTCAGCTCTGTCATGGGCGCGACGGGATGGAAAGCACTTGCCGTACGATAATCGTCCAGCCATCGGAAAAATCCGGTGGCTTTTTAGGTACAACGAATCAAATTCAGAAATAAAATTTCCTATTTTATTAACTTTATATTGAATTAAAAATACAGAATGGTACACTTTCCAATAAGTAGTAAAGCGCTTACATTCATAAAGGAGGAATAGTTATGAAGAAATGGATTGGCGGCCTCTCCGCCCTCACGCTCGTCACGTCATCTGTCATGTTGCTCGATGCCGATGCCAAGTCAGAGCCGAAGAAATCGAAAGTCGAGCTCGGGGTCGACCGGTTGATGGCCAATCCTGAAATCTTGGCCGGTAAACGAGTCGGACTGATTACGAATCCGACCGGAATCGATGCTAACATGACGAGCATCGTCGACTTGTTCCATAACTCCGATGATTTCGAATTGACGGCACTGTACGGACCAGAACACGGTGTCCGCGGTGATGCGCAAGCCGGATCGACAATCAGTTCATATATCGACGAAGTGACGGGACTCCCCGTCTATAGTCTGTATGGGGCGACGAAAAAACCGACGGCCGAGATGCTCAAAGACGTCGACGTGCTCGTCTTCGACATTCAGGACGTCGGCACGCGCTTCTATACGTACATCTATACGATGGCGTATGCGATGGAAGCCGCAGCCGAGAATGACATCCCGTTCGTCGTCCTCGACCGGCCGAACCCGCAAGGTGGCCTCCGCGTCGAAGGTCCTGTACTCGACCCGGCCTATTCGAGCTTCATCGGTCTCTATCCGATTCCGCTCAAGCATGGCATGACCGTCGGTGAGCTCGCACGCTTGTTCAATTCGGAGTATCAGATTCAAGCCGACCTCGAAGTCGTCAAGATGAAGGGTTGGAAGCGCTCGATGCTGTACGAGGATACGGGACTCCCGTTCGTCATGCCGTCACCGAACATGCCGACGACGGACACGGTCAACGTCTATCCGGCGACCGGTCTGTTCGAAGGGACGAACCTGTCGGAAGGACGCGGCACGACGAAGCCGTTCCAATTGATTGGCGCCCCGTACGTGAAGGCGCATGACTATGCCAAGACGTTGAACGGACTCGAACTTCCGGGCGTCACGTTCCGCGCTGCCTCGTTCACGCCAACGTTCTCGAAGAACGCGGGCAAACTGTCGCACGGCGTCGAAGTGTACGTCACAGAGCCGACGAAGTTCGAAGCGGTCAAGACCGGCATTGCCATGGTCAAGACGGCACACGACCTGTATCCAGACGAGTTCGAGTTCCTCGCTAATGACTTCATCACGAAGCTGACCGGGAACGCCTACGTGAAAGATATGATCCTCGCCGGGGAGTCGCTCGAGGCGATCATGACGAAAGTCGATGCCGAGCGCGATGCGTTCTTGCCGATTCGGAAAGAGTATTTGTTGTATAAATAAGGAGCAGGTAGGATCACTTGAGTCTGCCTCTTTTTGTAATCAAATGGTAATAACCACTCTTGCCCTATTCAATATATTATATGGTTATATGATCGAAAAAGGAGCTTCCCAATTTGAAAAAATCTGCCTCAGTCTTGCTCGCTGCCGCCCTGGCGACCGCGTTCACATTTACTCCGCCGACTCCGCTCACCGTCAATCCGACGTCGGTCGAGGCGTCTTATCGTGAGACGGCCGTCAATACGAAAGCTTACGTCACGGGGATCAGTCAAATCAACATCCGGAAAACACCATCAAGCTCAGCGACAAGTGTAGGTAAACTTGTTCGGAATGGCACGATGATGGTCCGGACGTCATTCACGACGAACGGGGCACGATGGTACAAGATTCAATGGGGTACGGGCTACGCATACGTTCCGGCCGCATACGTCAAGCTATCGACAGCCGAAGTCGCGTTCACGAAGACAACGTACGTCGCCCCGTCGAGCGTCTACTTGAAGTCACGTCCGCTCACGACCTCGCCGAACGTCGTTTTCCTGCGCCAAGGGATGAAGCTTGAGACGATTTCGTATCGATACACGGGCACGACACGTTGGTACAAAGTGCGCGTCGGGACGAAGACGGGTTATATTTTGGCGAAGCACATCACGTTCAAAGCACCGGCGAGCGGCGTCTTGGGTGAGACGAATGAAGAGCGCCAGGCGGCCGGTTTGTCAGCGCTCTCCGCGTCGAGCGAGGCGAACCGCGTCGCCCAGGTCCGGGCCGACGAGATGGCACGGACGGGACAGTTCTCCCACCAGCTCCGTGAGAACGGAAGCCCAGGGAATACGCTCGACGCCTATAACGTCAGCTATCGCGGTTGGGGTGAAAACATCTACATGGGGTCGAGCGACCCCACGCAAGCCGTCAGTGCCTGGATGAACTCGACAGGTCATCGCGCCAACATCTTGAACGGAAACTTCACCCACCTTGGTGTCGGCGCCGCCAAGAACGCACAAGGGTCGACGATTCACGTCCAAGTCTTTTTGACGAAATGAAAAACCGGGAAGTCGCATTGATCGCGATTTCCCGGTTTTTTTAGCGGCGTTCGTCTTTCAGGCTTTCAAGGTTTTGTTGGGCCTGGCCCGTCTTCTCTTTGGCCGTCCCTTTCACTTGGTCTTTTTGTCCTTCACGTTTGAGCGATTGATTGTCCGACGCTTTGCCGACCGCTTCTTTCGCTTTGCCTGCCGCCTTATCGATTAAGCCATCAACTTTTTTGTTAAGTCCGTCTTTCATGTGAATCTCCTCCTCGTGATATCATGTCTAATTCATGTACCACTGTGAGAAAAAGTCAAACATAGTGCTCTTTGACGAGCACCCGGAAACGCGGTCGGACGGTCAGCTCGATCGTCGTCACCGTGCGGTTACGATCCTCGTTCATGACGATCAATAGCTCGCCGTGGTCGCGCCGATCTTCGAGCACCTCGACTTTCCCGACCGTGCGGAGGAGCTGATAATACAGCAACTCCCCCGTCGCGTCTTTCACGTTCACCTCGAACTCGTGATAACTTGGTGAGATTTTGAAGTAGAACGACTCTGCCCCGTTCGAGAAACGGAACACCGACTCGTCGTAATAAAACGGGAGTGTCGTGTCCATCCGTTTCGGCTCGACCGTACAAAACAACGCCCACGCCATCTCATCTGGAAACTTCTCGCTCGATTCTTCTTTGTTGAACTGCCACCCTTTCATCGCGATCCCTCACTTCAACTTCCATTAATTGTCTGAATAATTCGACTATTATAATTCATTCGTCATTGGGTTCGGAAGTTCCTGCAAACGGGAACAAAACATTGTATGCTTTTTCACGTTCCTGATTTGAAAGGAGTTGCGTCCACGTGTCTATCATCGCGCTCGACCATGTCACGAAACGGTTCTGTGAGACAATTGCCTTGAACGACTTTTCACTTCACGTCGAGGCCGGTGAACTGTTCGGCTTGCTCGGACCGAACGGGGCCGGAAAGACGACCGCCATCTCGGTCATGCTCAACCTATATCCGGCCGACAGCGGTTCAATCAAAATCTTCGACCACGCGATGCCGAAGGACGAACTGACGATCAAACGGCGCGTCGGCATCGTGCCGCAGCACGTCTCCGTGTACGACCAGCTGACGGTGTTCGAGAACATTCAATTTTTCGCCGAGCTGTACGGGTTCAAACCGGCCGAGGCCAAACAAAAGACCGTGGCCGCCCTCGACTTCGTCGAACTCACCGCGCACCAAAAGAAACGTCCGCCGGAACTGTCCGGGGGGCTCCTTCGTCGTCTCAACATCGCCTGCGGCATCGTGCATGAACCAGAACTTATCTTTATGGATGAACCGACCGTCGCCATCGACCCGCAGTCACGCAACACCATCCTCGAGAATATCCGCGAGTTGAATCGACGTGGGGCGACGATCATCTATACGTCCCACTATATGGAGGAAGTCGAGATGCTCTGCGACCGTGTCGCCATCGTCGATGAGGGACGAATTATCGCCGAGGGCACGCAAGATGAGCTGAAAGATCAAGTCATGACGCTCGAGACGGCCCGCATCAAAGTCGACGCCCTCACTCCGGGCCTCTTGGAACGACTCGAATCACTCGAGCGGGTGAAGAAAGTCGATTACGAGGAACCGTTCCTCGACGTGTCACTCGAGAAAGACACCCCGCTCGCCCCGCTGCTCGACGTCCTCCATGACGAGCGGGTCCGTTTCACCTCAATCACGGTCGACCGTCCGTCCTTGAATACCGTCTTCCTGGCGCTGACCGGTAAGACACTTAGGGAGTGATGACGATGAAACTATGGACGTTCATCAAATATGATGTCAAACAGCAACTGCGGGACCGCTCGACCTTGTTTTGGATGCTCATCTTCCCAATCATTCTTATCTTCGGGCTCGGGACGATGCTGTCGGCCATCTTCAATAGCAACTTCTCGCTCCCGGTCACAGACGTCGCCTACGTCGAACAGTCGACGGATGATTACCGGGTGCCGCTCGAGACGTTCCTCGCCGACGACGACATCAAAGCATTCATCAATCTCGTCCCATACGATAGTATCGCCGCTGCGGAAACCGGCGTGAACGATGGCGACGCCGACGTCATCCTCCATTTGGACGGTCCCGACGTCCGTCTGCTTTACGAGGAACCGTCGACAATCGAATTTGACGTCATCGAGGCCATTCTCCGGCAATATACGGACGTCGCCAATCAGCAGATTATGCTCGCTGAGGCAGGTGTTTCCGCCCCGTTCGAGCCCACGACGTTCATCGACAGTGAGAGCGTCGACTTGTCGGGTCGGACCCCGACGTCACTCGAATATTTCACCGTCACGATTTCCATCATGACAGCGCTGTTCGGTGCGTTCTACATCACGGGCATGCTCAGTGAGGAGCAACCGATGACGGGGAGCTATCTTCGGATCCAAGCCGCTCCCGTCAAACGAATCGAATATCGCCTGGCCCGCAGCTTGAGCCGATACACGCTCATCTTCCTGCAACTTGTGCTCGTGTTTTGGTTCAGTCACTTCGTGTATCGCAGCTTCTCGCTCGACTACGTTCACTTCAGTCTATTGTTCGTCTCTTGGCTCGCCCTCGCTTTATACGGCACCGCGTTCGGGTTCTTCATCTCAAGCTTACCCCGTATCTCGCGCGCGACGAAAGACGCGATTGTCAACGGGTTCGTGGCCATCATCATGATTCTCTCTGGCGGCTATGTCCCTGGTTTCGACCAAGTGACGCTGAGCGTCGTGCCGTGGGCTAAGTACGTTTTCATGCCGATTTTCATGCGGGAAGGGATGCTTCAGGTGCTCTTGCGCGGCGGAGACACGTCCGTGTTTTGGCAAAGTCTCGGTTGGCTCGCCATCCATCTGTTCGTCTTTGCCGGGATCAGCCTGCTGCTATGGAAAGGGGTGAACCGCCGTGGTGCTATTTAGACATGTCGCCAAGCGTATGCTTCGGAAAAAAGGGCTGTGGGTGTTCACGTTCGTCTCCGTGTTCGGGTTCGCCCTCATCCTGTCGTTCCTCAGTTCGACGTCGACCTTGAACGCCTCGATTGGTGTTCTCGACCGCGACGGCGGAACACTCGCCGGTCGCGTGATTGAAGAGGCGGGACGGTTCGGAGCGGTGACACCGCTTGAGACGGATGAGACCGACGAGGCGTTGCTACAAGGACAAGACATCGTCTTAGTGATTCCGGACGGATTCAGCGAGGCGCTCTTGGATGGCGAGACGCCGCGATTGTCGTTCAGTGCGACCGAAGGGAGTGATGCCGCGTTGATTGAACAAGCGCTCAATTCACACTTGTCCCGTGAGCGACAACTATTGATCGCAAGTGAGTTTGACGAGGAACGGTTCACCGAGCTCGCCGAACGTGAGACGGAAAACGGCTATACCCTCTCGAGCGAGCCGTTCCAACAGAGCGTGGCGACGACGGCGCGGACGCAGGCGTTCCTCGGCCTCTTGTCGTTCGTCATGATGTCGGCGTTCCTTCAGTTCATTCCGTTGTTCGTCGCCGACGATCGGGACGAGAAGATTTATTCACGCCTATTTGCGGCCCCGGTCACGCCCCGGCGTTACATCGGTTCGCTGTTCGTGTCGTTTTGCGCGGTCGGACTGCTCTACGTGCTCATGTTGCTCGCCTTCAGCGCTGTCCTCTATCGACAGGACGTACTCGCGCACCTACCCGTCCTCACGCTGTTGTTCATCGTCTATTTGTTCGTCTGTCTCGCCATCGGGTCGCTCATCGCCATCCTGGCGACGAACCGGGAGAAGGCGAATATTTGGCAGACGTCCATCACGATGGCCGCTGCCATCACCGGCGGCGCCTTCATCAGTCTGACATGGCTGCCTGATACGCTCCAGGTCGTCGGACGCTTCTTGCCGACGTACTGGTTCAATTACGGGGTCGCCCAAATGTACGAGGACCATTTCCCACTTCAATCCGTCCTCATCATGCTCGGGATGGCGCTCGCTGTCTTTCTCCTCAGCGCCTGGGCGTTGAAGAAACGGCCGCTCACATAAAAAGGAGAGCCATCGCGGGCTCTCCTTTTTATAATGCTTCAATCACCTCTGTAACGTCGGCACGACTTTCTTGAAAAACACCTCGACGAGTTCCGGGTCGAACTGCCGGCCTGCTTCTTCTGCGATGACCGCGAGCGCCTCGTCGAGCGTCTTCGCTTTCCGATACGGGCGTCCCGTCATCATGACGTCGAACGTGTCCGCAATCGAGATGATGCGTGACGCGAGCGGGATCTGCTCTCCGCTGATCCCTTTCGGATAACCGTTCCCGTCCCATCGTTCATGGTGGGCGAGCACGATTTCGGACAGTGGCCCATACTCCGGCACCGTGCTCAAGATGTTGTAGCTCACTTCGGGATGACGTTTGATTTCACGCCATTCGGACTCGGTCAACGTGCCCGGCTTGTCTAAAATCTCATTGCTGATCGCGACCTTGCCGATATCATGCAGTGTCGCCGCCGTGACGAGTTCGTTCACATCGGCACTCGTGAAGCCCATCGCCTGTCCGAGTTGCCGCGACAGCTCGGCGACGCGTTGCGAATGTGCTTCCTCTCGCGGGATTTTCTCATAAAGCGTTCGCATGATGAGCTGAATCGAGTAATGCCTCCGACTTTGTTTTTCAGACACTTTATGGTGATACATCCGGTCCTCGGCCAAATTGAACACTTCCGCGATGGAGAGCGCGTCATCTTCCTTTACCGCTTCCCCGAACGATGCCGAAATCGGCAGCCCTTCGATCGATTTGGCGAGGAACAGTTGGCTCAGGCGATCGGACAAGCGGTTCGCCTCTTCAAGTGACGTATTCGGCATGATGATGACAAACTCATCCCCACCGATTCGAGCGACCGTATCCTTTCCTCGAATCTCACGTTTGAGCGTCAACGTCGCCTCGATCAACAAGCGATCCCCGACGAGATGACCGAACGCGTCGTTCGTCAGCTTCAACCCGTTGACGTCGACGACGATCAAGGCGAGCGGATAATAGTCCGGCTCGTCGTACGTGATGAGCGCCTCATCGAAGTAACGGCGATTCTTCACCCCGGTCAACTGGTCGTGATAACTCAAATACTCGATTTCCATCTCGTATTTCTTCTTCTCGGTCACGTCACCGATATAGCCGTGCCAAAGGACATGCCCTTCATCAAGCTTCTCTGGACGCGACGATCCTAAAATCCACGTCGTCCGGCCGTCGGGCGTCAGGACACGAAACTCCGCATCCCAAATCGTCAAGTTCTCGTACGACGTCTCAATGCTCGCCATCACGTTCGGATAATCTTCGGGATGGATTTTTGAGAACACGAGACCCGGGTCTTGTTTCATCTCCTCGAACGTGATACCGGTCAGCACCTCGAATCCTCGGCTAAAGAATGGGAAGTGGAAGCTGCCGTCCGGGCGCCGCTCGAACTGATAGATGGCACCGGGCACTTGATCGGACAGCTTCGTGAGCAATCGGTCCCGCTCGGCGAGTTCTTCCTCGAGTTGGACGCGTTCCGTCACGTCTTTGGCGACGGCGTAAATATAGTTGCCTTGGACTTTTGAATGCCACTCGATTGATCGATAGTCTCCATCGATGGTCCGGTATCGGTTGACGAAACGGAAGATATCCTTCCCTTCTTCGAGCAAGGCGAACGCTTCATTCGTCTTCTCGACGTCATCGGGATGAATCAGGCTCGTGAAGTCCATGTTCTCGAGTTCTTCGAGCGGAAACCCGAGCACACGCTCCCACGCCACGTTCAAATGGAAAATCTCATGATTGGTCAGGGACATGATGCACTCCAAGTCGACGGTCGCGAACCCTTCGAACATCGACTCTTTCGCATCCCCGATTTGCCGGTCCGCTTTCGTCATCTGTTCGAGGATGTGCACGATATACAATTCGACGAGCCCAAGGCGGCTCGCCTCTTTATTTCCTTGCATGACAATCGTCAAATCCCCGTAAAAGACACCGTCCTTCTCGATTTTAAACAAGACGACTTGGCCAAGGTCAAAAATCCGTAAAATATTTTTGATCAGTCGTTTCGGCAACACCCCGTCGACGAGCGGTAAAATGTCGTCGAACACGATTGGGCTCGGTGCCTCGAGTAACTTGGACCGTTTCGGGCTCATCGGCCATTTGCGGCCGACCGGATGGAAGCCTAGCACATCGAGACTGCGCTCGAGCAGTTCATCAATGCACGAGAGCGCTACGGTCGAGTACGTCTGTCCATCATCGTCGACTAAATTGAGCATCACGGCCTTGGCACCGGTGAACCCTCGAATCTGGTCTAGGAAATGTTGGTTCATCAACAATTCTCGTCCGGTCGTCACGAAGCGGTGCGACACGTTGACGAGTTGTTTCAGCGCATTGTTTTCTTGGACGTGCGGTGTGATGTCGTGGAACAGCGTCGACACATGACCCGGACGCTCGCTAAAGACAGACAGTTCATACCAGGCCTTGTTGCGACGTGAGAAATGTTCGAACGTGATGGCTTCGCCACTACTGACAGCACTCGCGACTTGGACGATCCATTCCCGTTCGCTGTATTCAAAATCTTTCAACTTGTCGGTGATCCGTCCACCGAGAAACTGTTCGCGCTTTGCTTTCATGATGCGCTCGAACGCTTCGTTCACTTCATGAAATTCGTAATCGACGGGCTCCCCCGCCTCATCGTAGAGCACTTTAAACTCGACGTAGCCTTGGGGCATATGGCGCAACAAGGATTGAAATTTGGTCTGGTCTAAGTCTGCCACGTCGGTCCCTCCTCCGTTCAATTCTACTTTTCAGTTTACCTCATTTCTTACAAATTCCCTATATTTTCCGAATCGATTCTCGCCAATATGCGCACATTAAGTTTTTGTAAATGACACCTCTCGGCTTGCACCTCCCCATCTCGATTGTTAGTATGATTACGAAAACCGATATCGAAAATCGATTTCAAGGAGATGATGTATGTGGAAGACCGCGTCCTTCGCAAGCTGTTCCTCGGCTTTATTCATATTCACATCTTGCATCATGCTGCCGAACATCCGGTATATGGCGCGTGGATGGTCGAAGAACTTCGAGAGCACGGCTACTCGATTAGCGCCGGCACGCTATACCCAATTTTACACACGATGGAGCAGGATGGCCTGCTCGTCCGGACCAATGAGCTCGTCGGAGGCCATATCCGGAAGAATTACACGACGACCGAAAAAGGCCTCGTCGTCTTGGCGGAAGCCCGTCAAAAAGCGTATGAACTATTCAAAGAAATTAAGGAGTGAAGCACATGTCCAACCAACGCGTAACGTTCAAAACGTTACTTGAGATTTTATTCGTATCGACCCGGCTCGGCCTGACCTCGTTCGGCGGACCGGTCGCCCACCTCGGCTATTTCCATGAGGAGTACGTCCGCCGTCGCAAATGGATGGACGAACGCGCCTATGCCGACCTCGTCGCCCTCTGTCAGTTCTTGCCGGGTCCGGCGAGCAGCCAGGTCGGTATCGGCATCGGGATCGTCCGTGGCGGCATCCTCGGCGGGATTACGTCGTTCATCGGGTTCACGGCCCCGTCCGTCATCGCCCTCATCTTATTCGCCCTATTGGTATCGGGACTCGACGTCTCAGACGCGGGCTGGCTTTATGGATTGAAAGTCGTCGCCGTCGCCATCGTCGCCCACGCCATTCTCGGGATGGCCGGTAAATTGACGCCGGACGCGAAGACGCGGACAATCGCGTTCTTCGCACTCGCCGGAGTCCTGTTATGGCAGACGACCTATAGCCAAGTGCTCGTCATCTTGCTCGCCGGACTTGCCGGGTTCTTGCTGTTCAAACCGCAAAACCTCGACGTCAAGTCGGCTTCGTTCCCGCTCTCGAAACGACTCGGGGCGACGCTCCTCGGCCTGTTCGGGGCGCTCCTCGTCATCTTGCCGATCTTACGGGAGACGATTGAGAGTCAATCGGTCGCCATGTTCGATAGCTTTTACCGCGCGGGGGCCCTCGTCTTCGGCGGCGGCCACGTCGTCTTGCCGCTGCTCGAGCGTGAGCTCGTACCGGCCGGTTTCTTGAGTGAAGAGGCGTTCCTCGCCGGTTACGGGGCCGCCCAAGCCGTCCCAGGACCGCTCTTCACGTTCGCGTCTTATCTCGGGACGGTCATCAATGGCGTGCCGGGAGGTCTGCTCGCCACGCTTGCCATCTTCTTGCCGGCGTTCCTGTTGATCCTCGGTGCCTTGCCGTTTTGGGATGCGCTCCGTCGTAACCCGAAAGTCGCCGGCGCGCTCATCGGCGTCAACGCTGCCGTCGTCGGGATTTTGATCGCCGCCTTCTATCAGCCGATCTTCACGAGCACGGTGAACGGTGCGGTCGACTTCGTCTTCGCTGCTTTCTTGTTCGCCATGATCGCGTATTGGAAGATGCCGCCTTGGGCGCTCGTCATCGTCGGGGTCATCGGTGGGATGATCATCGGCACGTTATAACACGAAAAAGGGACTTCATTGCGAAGTCTCTTTTGTCATGGCCGCCATTTCCAGCGCATATAGTTGATGAATAGCTTCACGTACGCCAGCTGCTCGCGGACGACGTACTTCAATTTCGTTGCCGGGGGCGTCTTTGCGTAGAGCGCATCGATCGCTAGGCCAAAATACAGCTTACCGACGAGCCGGGCCCGCCTGACGTGAAAATCGTTCGTGACGATCGTTAGTCCAGGTTCCCCATCCCAAATCGGACGGCTGAACAGAAAGTTCTCGTACGTCGACGTCGACTCCGCCTCGATATGGATTCGCGCCGCGTCGACGCCACGTGCTATCAACTCCCGGGCAATGACGCGCGCTTCCGCCATCCCTTCATCGGGTCCTTGCCCGCCGGAGGCGATCAACTCGACGTGTGGATGTCTGTTCGCATATGCGGCCGCCGCTTCAATCCGGTGCATCAAGGCCCGGGACGGTTGAATCCCGTTCACTTTCGCACCGAGGACGAGCACGTAACGATACGTGCCGTCAGCGTTTTGTCGTTTCACTTGATTCACCTGCCTCGGGATGATTATATCAATCTTTTTCAATCATAGGACGACGAAGGACCGGTGGGGATTCCACCGGTCCTTCCGTTATAGTCGACCCGTCACATAAAGAACTTTCCAATCGGATGTGATTTCGCTTTGTCGAGTTGTTGCTTCAACGTCTCGACTTCTTTAGCCAAACGTTCATTTTCAGATTCGAGTTGTTGCGTCGTGGCTTCGAGAGCGGTCACTTGCTTGTCCTTGTCACGATTCGAACGGTTCGCCGCAATTAAGTCACGTTTCACTTGGTTCGTGTTCTTACGGGCTTGATCTCGTTCTTCTTTCGTCTGCTTCCGGAGCGCTTCTTTCTTATCGAGCTTCCCTTCTAACAATTGGGCCGCCCGGTAATAGTTGAGCTGTTCGTAACGGCTGTACGGATACACCGCCTCCACTTCGACAGCAGGTCCGCCTTCGGCAATCACTTCTTGGAGCAATTGCTCCAGACGAGTTTGGGGGACCACGTCTCGGAATTCTTGGTCGACCAACTCGGCTGAGAATGTCGAGAGTTCAGCCCGATATGACTCGTCCTGTAGGCGCTTGATTTCATCACCAATCGAGCCGCTCTTATAGCCGTCATACTTTTTTCCGATACCGCCAAAGTTAATTTTTGCAGCGTCACGCCATGACTCTGGAGTGATCAAGCCGTGGTAGCCTTTACTGCCGACGGCAATCGTTGGCTTTCCGACAGCCATGGCTTCGAGTGCCGCTCGACCTGGAGCGATAATAAAGTCGGCTTCGCTCATCGTCTCTGGAAGCTCTTCCTGACTGAGCCAGCCGAGCCATTCGATTTTTTGGTTCGTCCCTTCAACGGTCTCTTTATACCGAGCCTCGTACTTCTCGCGCTGAGTCCCGTCTCCAATCACATACCAATCGATCGGCATTTGTTGGACGCGCTCATCTTTCAAACCGTCTAAAAAGACGTCTAGAATAAACAGCTTATCTGGGTCAATGCGGGATGAGAACATCCCGACGAGACGTTCTTTCTTACGCGCTGGTTTTTTCGGTTGGAACAAATCCGATACCCCGTTCAAGATGACTTCTACTTTCGGGGCAATCTGTGGACAATGGTCCACCAAATACTCCGCGATCTTGTCAGACACAGCAATGACTTTTGAGATACTCGTATGGTACTGATCGATGTCATCGTGATACATCCCATGAATGACGAGCACGAACGGAATATTCTTTGCCTCCGCCACCGCTACACCGAGTTGGCGAGAGTTGAACGGGTGGGCATAGACGACGTCGAACGGCAATTCAATCAACTGCTCGATCACGTCTTTGACATTCTCGTTCGTATAGTCCGTCTCGATGACGGTCCCGCCGAGCGAGCGAATCTCATCCGCAAACGGACCTGGTTTCGAGACGACCGTGATATCGTGTCCATGTTTACGTAAATGGCGGACCGACGCTAAAATGTGAAGGTGCAGCCCACCCATCGCCGAGTGGAAAAATACAGGTAACAGAATCCTCATTTGATTGATCCCTTCTCAATTTCGTGTGATATACAGCTTAGAACGAATCTTCGTAGTCCCCAGACATCCCGGAGATGCGGTCGTTATGCATGAACAAGACGAGGTCGACATCGTTCTCTTCGACGTAGTCCGTGATATCGACTTTGCCTTCCGCGTAGCGGACGTCAATCGCCGACACCGTCCCGAACGATTCACCGAGGAAGCCGAGCACCGGGTTGGCGTACGAATCCTTCAAGACGAGCACGTGCAAGTCGTTGACCGGATCTTTCTGCTCGATGCGCAGCTGTCCGTAGTTGTCTCCCATGAATACACGATAGAAGTCAGAGAACCGAGCCGTCTCTTCGGCTTCTTCGCGCACGACGACAGAGTGGCCGCAGTCATCTCCGTTCCGGCACACTTCAGTTGTGAAGCCATCTTTCGGTTCCAACCATTCCAAGTAGTCGAGTCTCTCGACGTACGGGAGTGAGATTTCACGGGCGTGCGAGCCGAAGTACGGTTGGTCGATCTTGAACGTCTCCATATCGGACGCCTCAAGTTTCGGTACATCCTTATAGTCTTCTTGGAGCCGCTCGATGATTTGTTGATACCCAAGGAAAGCCCCGTGGACGTTCCAATGGTGGTCATTGTAGAAATAGATGTCTTCCATCGGTTGATTGAAGATTGTCTCGCCGAGGTCAATCAGTTCGAACTCGGCCCCTTCGACCGCGTCATGTAGATTGCCGCGGCTCTCCAAGTCCCCGCTCATGACGTAATCCGGGGTCAACTCATTTTTAGAGGCGAAAGCCGGTTTACTTGGAGCTGAGGCAAAGTAGACCGGGACGTCCTGTTCTTGCATCGCCGCCCCGAATTCCGGGAACAATCGCTTCATGTTGTCAAACTCGCGCACCGGCTCGTCCGGACTGATGAGCACCTCATTATCGAGGGCGAGCACCCCGTTATTGACTTGTTGTCGGAAAACGTTCTTTTGGAAACCGGCCTGGAGCCCCATCCAACGGTCTCGTTGGAACACTTGGTCACTCGAATAGGTTTCAAACGCTTCCATATAGGAGCCATCGCGCACGGCCTTGACCGATGCTTCCGGTTGTTGTGCGAGTTCACGCCCTTCTAACACGGACACTTCCCGATCTTGACCGAACCAATACGTGGCCAGACCGAGAAAAAGTACGCCTAGAAACACACCGAGCAATAGAAAGTCAGCGAACCAGGACTTTTCGAGCCCTTTTGGTTTTTCTTTGATCGGGCGTGGACCAGGCTTTCGAGAATCTAACGGCTTCTGCATCGTATTGCTCCTTTCTCTTTAGAAGCGGAAGTAGATAAATGGATTGAACGTGCTCGACACGATATACGAAATCGATAAGAAGAAGAGCACGGTCACGCCCGTCACACGGACAAGTCCGACGATGCGACGAGTCGTCATCGATTTCGTCTCATCGAGTTCTTGGCTCAATAGTTTCCCGACGACGATGCGCGGGATTGGCGTTGCCCCTATGATGGCGATCGTGAGGACGACACCGTATTGAACCAAGTAATAGAGCGCTTGTTGGTCGAACAGCGGACCGCCGTGAAGACCGAACATCGCCTGTAAATAACTGATCGCATATGGGAAATCGTCGGCTCGGAAGAACACCCAACCGATGATGACGACGAACAGCGTGAACGATAGCGACAGCCAAGACGGCATCGCTTTCAACCATTTCCCAAGAAATGCACGTTCGAGCATGATGAATACTCCATAGTATACACCCCAGGCGATGAACGTCCAGCTCGCCCCGTGCCATACACCGGTCAAGAGCCAGACGATGGCCAAGTTACGATACGTCTTCCACTCGCCTTGGCGATTTCCGCCGAGCGGGATGTAGACGTAGTCTCGGAACCAGCTTCCGAGAGACATGTGCCATCTGCGCCAAAACTCCGAAACGGAACGTGAGATATACGGGTAGTTAAAGTTCTCTAAGAAGTGGAACCCAAACATGCGCCCTAGCCCGATGGCCATATCCGAATAACCTGAGAAATCGAAGTAAATTTGGAGCGAATAGGCGATGACCCCGATCCAGGCGAGTGTCGTCGACATCTCGCCGGCCGGCATGCCGAAAATCTGGTCGGCGACGTAGCCGGCACTGTTCGCTAAAATCATCTTCTTTCCGAGACCGATGACGAAGCGCTGAATCCCAGACACGAAGTCATCGATCGTCTCGCGCCGGTCGACAATTTCATCGGCGACCGTCTGATAGCGGACGATCGGTCCGGCAATCAATTGCGGGAAGAACGAGACGTAAAGTGCCAAGTCGAAAATGTTGCGCTGGACTTGACCGTCTTTGCGGTACACGTCGATGACATAACTCATCGCTTGGAACGTGAAGAACGAGATACCGAGCGGGAGCGGGATTTCCGGGTCGTTCAGCGAGAAGCCGAGGACGCTGTTGACGTTCTCGACGAAGAAGCTCGCATATTTGAACACCCCGAGCATCCCTAAGTTCCCGAGCACCATGAACGTCATCCATAACTTGATTTTCTTTTCATGTTGTCGGTCACGATCGACGAGCCGTCCGAAGACGTAGTTCATCACGATCGACGCGAGCATGATCAAGACGAATCGCGGTTCGCCCCATGCATAGAAAAACAGACTCGCGGCAAGCAAAACCATATTTTTGACGGGACGCGGCGAGATGAAGTACAAACCGATGACGATCGGCAAGAAATAGAATAAAAAGACGGTTGAACTAAATAGCATCTGAGTTAGTCCCTTCCTACAAGATTACTCCTCAAACGAGAGATATAAATCGTCGAGTCGAATGGTCCGGGGCTCCGTCGTCTCAATCACATACTTGTAAGAGAGTTTGAAATACTCCGCACCTTCGACTTGAGGAATCGACTCCTCAATCTGGTTGACGCCCGGGTTGAGCGTCAACTTGAAGCGTTTGTTCGAGACACGTTCCTTATCTTTATATTGCATGAAATACATCTCGAGCTTCACGGTCGCATCGCTGAGCACGTGAATCTGTGTATCGAGGCCAATTGTGTTACAAGGGTCCATCTTGGCGTCGGGTAAAAACATTTGTGACGGCGGGATTTCAAATTTCAAATCGAACAGTTGCACATAAATTGAGTCGGACTCACTCTCCGGCATGAACGTAACTTCTGTCTTATACCCTTCTTCACGCATCCGTAAATGGTCTTTTTGAAAGCCGCGCGGATAATAATGATAAATCGCAGGGCGAATTCGTTTGACTGCCATATCGTTTCCTCCGTTTATAAGAAAAGAGTCGCCGTACGCATGTACGAGACAACTCTTATTCTTTTACATTAAGTTATTAGAAATCCGTTGCCAAAATGGCGTCGACGATGCGTCGTGACGCTTCCCCGTCACCGTAAGGGTTCGAAGCTTTCGACATCTTCTCGTAAGCCGTTGCATCCGAAAGAAGCTCATCAGCGAGACCGAAGATGACTTCTTCCTCGACACCAGCGAGTTTCAACGTACCAGCGGCCACGCCTTCCGGACGTTCCGTCGTGTCACGAAGGACGAGGACCGGAACACCGAGTGACGGTGCTTCTTCTTGCACGCCGCCTGAATCCGTGAGGATCAAGTGCGAGATTGACGCATAGTTGTGGAAATCGAAGACGTCGAGCGGCTCGATCAAGTGAACACGATCGATGTCGTGTAAGATCTCGTTGGCGAGTTCACGGACGACCGGGTTCATATGGACCGGATAGACGACTTCGATATCATCATACTTCTCGATCAAACGACGGACGGCGCGGAACATGTTGCGCATCGGCTCGCCGAGGTTCTCGCGACGGTGGGCCGTGAGCAAGACGAGACGGCGGCCTGATTCACGGATTGAGTCGAGCAACTCGTTCGTGTAGTCTTCACGGACCGTCGTTTTGAGTGCGTCGATGGCCGTGTTGCCCGTGACGAAAATCTTGTCTTCCGGTTTGTTTTCACGAAGCAAGTTCTCTTTCGACGTTTCCGTCGGTGCGAAATGAAGGTCGGCCATCACGCCTGTGAGCTGACGGTTCATCTCTTCCGGGAACGGTGAGTACTTGTTGTACGTGCGAAGACCCGCTTCGACGTGTCCGACCGCGACTTGGTTATAGAACGCCGCGAGCGATGCCGCGAACGTCGTCGTCGTGTCACCATGGACGAGGACGATATCCGGTTTCGTTTCAGCGATGACTTCACCCATGCCTTTGAGCACGCGTGACGTCACGTCATACAACGTTTGTTTGTCTTTCATGATATCCAAGTCGTAGTCTGGCTTGATCTCAAACAACTCGAGCACTTGGTCGAGCATTTGACGGTGTTGCGCCGTGACGACGACGATTGGTTCGACCCCTTCACGTTTCTTCAACTCGAGGACGAGTGGTGCCATTTTAATCGCTTCCGGGCGTGTCCCGAAGACAGTCATTACTTTTTTCATCGATTCGCTAACTCCTCTTCTGTGAGCGGCGGCAAGATATACGTCTCGCCGAGCTCTGTAGATTCGACAACGGTTGTCCGGCGTTTCAACTTATCCGCTTTGAACGCGTCTTGTTGGTCTTTCGATAAGTTACGGAACCATTTTAAAAACTTGTTGTATTCACGTGCGACTTCTTCGACCGGTCCGTATTCGCGGACCTCGCCGAACTCGAGCCAAAGTCCCAGCGTACAGAACTGCCGGACTTGTGACACGGAGTGGCTGATGAAGAAAATCGTCTTGCCTTGATCCTTGAACTCGTTCATCTTCGTGAGACACTTGTCGGTGAACGTTTGGTCACCGACCGAGAGCGCCTCATCGATGACGAGGATGTCAGGGTCGATATTAATCGAAATCGCAAATCCGAGACGCGACTTCATCCCGCTCGAGTATGTCTTGACGGGTTGATAGATGAAGTCACCGATATCGGCGAACTCGACAATCTGTGGCGTCAGCTCGGCGATTTGTTGTTTCGTCATCCCGAGCATGAGCCCTTTCAATTCGATATTCTCCATCCCGCTCAAGTTCCCGTTCAAGCCAGACGAGATTGCGATGAGCGCCGTCTTGCCTTTTAACTGGATTTGACCGTGGGTGGGCGGCATCACATCCGCGAGCAGGTTCGACATCGTCGATTTCCCTGACCCGTTGATGCCGATGATGCCGACGACTTCGCCCGGCGGCACTTCAAACGTGACGTTCCGGAGCGCATAGAATTGCTTCCCGTTCGTTTTATTGAGGAAAATCTCCTTCAATTTGTCGGTCGGCTTGTTGTATAACGTATAACGTTTTGACACGTTTTCAAATTTAACTTGATACATGATAGCCTCCTCAAATGTAATCGATGAAATATCGACGGAAGCGCATATGGATCATCGAACCAACAAAGAAGAGGACGAGCACGATCGCCCAGTAGTAGAGACCATACGCCCAGTTGTTCGCGAGCCAATCGGTACCGAGGAACATCGAACGATAGCCTTCAATCAAGTAATACAATGGGTTGACTTGAAGAATATCTGCGAGACGGCCGGTCGGAACCCAAAAAATCGGCGTCAAGTACATGAGCATTCGCATGAGCGATTGCAATAAGTTTTGTAAGTCGCGCACGATGGTCGTCAGTGCGGACGTGATTAACGCTAGCGAGTAAAGTAAGGCAAGAGCACTGATCGCCAAGTAAATGAACCAAAGCGAATGCAGCCCCATCGGATAGCCGAACGCCCACATTAACACGTAGGATACCGCCACTAAAATGGCATGGCGATAAAACAACGATAACAGGACGTACGCAGGAATCGTTGAGATTGGAAAGCTCATCTTAGAAACTAACCCAATCTTCGAATAGACAGACCGAGCCGTGGAAGTGATTGCCGCGGCAATAAAGAACCAGACGACAATCCCCGCAACGAGCCATGGCAGAAACGGCACGCCATCAATCGGCCTGCCGCTTCGAATACCAAATCCAAATACAAACCAATAGACTGCGATTTGCAGCAATGGCGTGACGAATTCCCATAAAAATCCGAGGTACTGCATTGAATAGTTGCTCTTCGTCTCATACGTCGCGAGACGCATGATCAGATACTTACTCGATTGCAGTTCTGAAAGAATAGCTTTCGCGGATTTAAACATGTGAATTCACCTTGAATCAACGTACGAGATTCGTTTCCTTTGTAAATTTGTACAAGTTGCCGTAGTTAACGACTACCACATCCTCGCCAGCTGGCTTCACGATGTTGCGCGTATCAAAGATCATCGGACGACGCATCGCTCCGCTAAGTTCAGCGAAATCGATTGTCTTGAACTCGTTGTGGTCGACGAGGACGAGGACGAGGTCCGCGCCTGCGATTGCTTCTTCTTTCGAGACGAGGTCGAAACGGCTCGATGTCGACTTCTCGACGTGACCGTCATGAACCGAGATGTTCACGCCACGGTCGAGCAAGAGCTCACAGATGTCAACAGCTGGGCTTTCACGCATGTCGTCAACGTTTCCTTTGTACGTCACGCCGAATACAGCGACTTTCGCGTCTTCGATGCCCGCAACGAGCTTCTCGACGTTGTCGGCCACGTAGGCTGGCATCGAGACGTTCGTCTCACGCGACAAGTTGATGATTTGAGCGAGGTCAGGTGACTTCGCGACGATGAAGTATGGGTCGACCGCGAGGCAGTGACCACCGACGCCAGGACCTGGGCTATGCAAGTTGACGCGCGGGTGTTTGTTTGCCATCTCGATGACGTCGAGGACGTTGATGTCGAGGTCGTTACACACTTTAGCGAGTTCGTTCGCGAGTGCGATGTTGACGTCGCGGAACGTGTTCTCCATGAGTTTCGACATTTCAGCCGTCTTCGCATCCGTCTTGACGATCTCGCCTTCGACGAATGTGCCGTAGACGCGTGCGCCAGCTTCCGCACAGGCAGGCGTGATGCCGCCGACGATACGGTTGTTGTGCACGAGCTCGTGCAAGATTTGTCCTGGAAGGACACGCTCTGGGCAGTGAACGAGGAAGATGTCTTCGCCCACGACGAATCCAGCTTCTTCAACGATCGGCTTGACGAAATCGTCCATTGTACGTGGCGCGATTGTCGACTCGACGATGATGACGTTGCCTTTCTCGACGAATGGAAGGACTTTACGTGTCGCGTCCAAAACGTAAGTGAGGTCGCACGACTTGTGCTCGTCATCATTGTTTGGTGTCGGGACGGCGATGATGAAGGCGTCCGCTTTCTCCGGTGAGAGTGACGCACGGAATTTACCTTTTGCAACGACGTCGGCTACGACTTCGCCGAGACCTGGCTCTTCGATGTGGATTTCACCACGGTTCAATTTATCTACGACGTTTTGAGAGATATCTACCCCAACGACGTCGACGCCGTATTTAGCGAAGACTGCCGATGTCGGCAAACCAATATACCCAAGACCTACTGTACATACTTTCATTTGTAGTAACCTCCAAGTGTGTGTGTGCCCTGCGATTTCTCAGTGCGAGCATGTCCATCATTTTATTTCAGTTTCGACAATAAAACAATACTCATTATACTCTTGAACAAATCAGCCGAGCAATTACATTTTAATGACAAATCAATGTTTTTCCGTTTCGGACAACGCCTCTAGTATAAGCTGTTCCAGCTTTTTAGCAAGTGTTTCGACCGCGAAGTGCTCAAACGCATAGGCTTGAAGCGGTTTTGCGGCTTCGAGCAAACGGTCTGAATCGTCGGCGTACGAGCGAATGATGTCGACGGCGTCGGACACATTTTCGAGCAATAAGTCGTCCGGATAAATCGTCTCGCTTCCCGTCCAGTGACGGATGAGCGGATACGTCCCCGACGTCATCGCTTCGGCCGGAGCCAAATGGAAGCTCTCGAGATCGCTCATCGAGAGGACGAAACCGATCTTTTGCAACCATTCCGGCACGTCGTCGCCGTGGCCGTCGAACTGGACGCTCGATTGGAATTGCGGCTCTTCGAGACGGGCGAGCAACTTGTCGTAATACGCCCGCTCCTCTTCCCGCTTGTTGATCCAGTAGATCTCGTTCGGGTGATGTCCTTTAATGAAGAGTTTATAGCGGCTGTCTTGTTGTAACAGCTGCTCGAGCAAATCGAGCACCAAATCGAGCCGTTTCAGTTTCGGGTTGACGCCGATCATACCGAGGTGGAACGTCAAATCTTGTTTCACTTTCGGCTGCGCCAAACGCTTGCCGTCGACGGCGTTATAAATCATCGTCATCTTATGGCGCGGAATGCGGAACAGACGGTACATCTCTTCGAGCATATACGGCGAGACGAGGATGATTTTGTCGATGTTGTGCAAGTTGTATTGGCGCGGGAATGGCGTCTCTTTCTCTTGACGGTGAATCCGGACGATCAGCTTCTGGTGCGGCAGCTTATGCTCCGAGTACCAGACGGCGTTGCCGAGTCCCCACTCACAGAAGATGATGTCGGCCTGCTCAAGACATGCCTTACTATGGTTGACGTTGTGAATCTTATGGCCATCCCATTGGTCGACGAGTACGTTGAAGCGCGGGTTCTCCGAGAACTGCTTCATGAACAGCTTCAAGAACTTCAAGTCATGACCGGCGAAGACGATCGTCAACTTCTTCATCGCCCACAACTCGTCGCGCAGACGCGCGTACGTGTTCGTGAACGTGTAGTACTGGGCCATGTCGTACAAGCGCTTGGCGGCCTCACGGTAGATGCCTGCGTCCGTGAGTGCGAGGCGTGCCTTGTCGATGAACTCCGTCTCCGAGTTGACGAAGAGCGGATAGTCCGCCCCGAGGATGAGCTCGTGCATCGGGTTACGGTTGAGTAGTACCGGTTTTCCGAGCGCCCCGTATTCGAGCAGCTTCGTCGACAGCTCGAGCGAGGCATCGAGTTCCGGATGGCGCCAAGATACGCCGACCGCACTCGACTCGATTAACGTCTCGACGTCGCGGCGCGGGATGCCTTTCAGCCACGTCACGCCTGGATCGTGACCGAGTCGATGTGTCACGTCTTTGCGGAAGTTCGGATTGTTCGGGTCTTGATTGAACTTGTCCCCGGCGACGTGAAGCTCGGCCGCCGGATGCGCGGCGCGCAGTTTCGTGAACGCCGTCAAAATCTCGCTCGAATACCAGAGCGGCGCGAATTTGCCGGTATAGACGAGGCGGTCGTTCGGTTTCGTGAACGACGGTGTCGCCTCCTTCACGTTCGGAATCATCGGATTCAAGATGAGGAACGGCCGCTCCGTCGGAAGGAACGTCTCAAAATAATCTTTCATTGCCGACGTCTGGCAAAGCATGCGGGCCGAGCGTGAGGCGATTTGTTTCAAGCGGGCAAGCTCTTCGTCCGACGCCTGCGTATGGTCGTGCGTGAAATCCGTGATATACGTCCACGTCTTCGCCATCGTATCTTCATATGCTGACAAATTATAGGCGAGCTGGAAGCCGCGGATGAACGCCAAGTCGTAAGACCCGCTCATCATGAGCTCATGGATGAGCTGGGCCGCTTCAGACGGCTCGAGCACTTTCTTCTCGTAATAAGGTTCGTCCTTCTTCGGCGACGTCTCGCTGAACACGTCGAGGAAACGGACGTTCGGCAACTCACGAATCGACGCCGTCACTTCCGGCTTCACGATCGAGCGTTTCAATAAGATATCGACGTGAATCGACGGGTCTTGTTTCAACATATGAACGACGGATGTCAGCCAAATGGCCGACCCGTCGATCAAGTTCAAGTTCACGTCCCCATAGACGAGGACGCGGAGCGGTGCTTTCGTCATAACGTTACCTCCTGGACCATTGCGTCGGAGAGATTAGCTCCGTCTTTGACGTATTGATACGGGTCGATGCTGAAAATGCGCTCCCCGGACTGGGCCAGTTCTTGGAGTGACGCATCTTTCGTCAACACGTCGAGTGCCTCTTTCACGCTATAGAAGCGGAGTGCCGCCGGTTTGACGAGCGAACGTGTCGGAACAGCGTCGAACACGTAGCGATAGCTCGCATCTGTGTCTTGTTTCTCGAGCGTCCCGTCAAACGTGTAATGGTCGCCTTTCGTCAAGATGTTGGCGTCGGCATAACGCGCCGCCAAAATATAATCGGACACGTACGACGGGCCGTAGTAGTCTTCCCGGTTGACGTACGCCATCCATTCGAAGCCGTCCAAAATCTCGGACAAGGCGTTGTACTGCGTCAAATAGCTGAGCATGAACGTCGAGATTTCCTCGGTGTTGTACTCGTTATAGACGTCGATGTAACCGTCGAACTTATCGAGGAACACGACGAGATGCGTGTGGGCATAGTCTTGCGCTTGATAGATCGACACGACACGCTCCATCTCTTCTTTCGAGCGGACGATGGCGACCATGGCGACTTTGGCGTGATCGACCCGATACGGGATGCCGATCGCACCGACGACTTGGGCGAGTCGTTGCGTGTACGTGTGATACGTCAACACGTGACGCATCCCGCGCATGGCGACGTCCTCATAGAACGCGTCATCCGTCAACAGCTTCTTGAACGTCTCGTCGAGCATGGCATCTCCCTCATCGAGGAAGACGTAATCGCCGAGCATCTGCTTGACGCCAATCGAACGCGTGCTGACGACCGGTGTCGCACAGGCGAGTCCTTCGAACACACGACGCGAGAACATCGTCGGCGAATCGTTGACCGAGTTGACGTTCAGCATGACTTTGAAGCCTTTGTATGCTTTCGCAATCTGGTTATATTTCAAACTGCCGCGAATCGAGTCACGGAACTGCTCCGGGAATTGGAGCTGGTCCGTCTCGCCGCGTTGGTTCATCTCATAGTTGCGGTCATAGATGACGAGGCCGTAACGGTTCGCTGCGGCGAACAGGCGGTCCATATCTTGACGACGCGACTCATGACGGTTCGCGTAATACGAGCCCGCGAACGACGCGTACGGTTCACGCGTACCCGGCAAGCGAATCGGGTTGTGCTCTTTCGGTTGCGCGGCGAACGGGAGCGCGCCGACGCGGTCGTGACCGCAGTCGCGGATATAATCCTCGACTCGATTCTCGTCGGTCGTGTAGACGTAGTCAAACCGTTTGGCTGTCTCGATGAAGCGATCGTAGTGGATCGGGTCTTCCTTGTTCCAGAACACGGTCGGGATGTTGTTATGACGGCACCATTCGAGCAGGCCGTCGAGTTCTTCCCACGTGTTCGTGCCGTATTTGACGATTTTCTTCTCCCACGCCCCGGCGTTCCCTTTCCACGCCGACTCGACCATCAAGAAGTCCGGCTGTTCATCGGCAAGCACGGCCGTCCAGTTGTCCGGTGTGAACGTGATCAAGTCACATTCCGGACGGTACGATGCGGTCGTGAACTCATCGAAGATGGCCGCGACTTTCAGTTCGTGCAGCTCACGCGGCACGGCACGGAAAAGACGGGCCTCACGCACGTCGAGCCATTCCGGGCTACGCGTCCGGTCGCTGATGATTTCCTCGGTGACACGAATCCGGTCGATGACCGCTTCCCCGTCCCCGTCGACACGAAGCGCAAAACGGAGGCGACGCGCCTCTTTCTCGAACTCGAAAATTTTCTCTGAACCGAGTTGGACTTGCTGCATATTCAATCGGCCTTCCGTCGAATACGTGATGATATAGAGGACGACGTTCGTCCCTTCACCCATCTCTCCATCGACCGTGACCCGGTAACGACTGTTCGATTTGACGTCGAACAAGAAATCGACCGGCAACAGTTTGAAGCTGTTGTTCGTCTCGGCGTACGAGATATAACGGCGATTGCCTTCCCCGGTCTTCAACTTGACGACCAGCTGGTCGTGTTTATGTTTCAGTTTGATCGTATCCGGCGTCGGCACCGTCCACATCGACGGTTTGAGCGACAGGATTTCTTCGCGCCGGACGCTCTTCTCGCGGACCATACCGAGCTTCAATCCATGAAGCTCACCGTGACCTGAGAAACGGACAAAATAGCGGACCGTTGTATGGCTCGGTGTCAGGCGGATAATGCCGCTTAGCCCGAGCGGGACCTCGATCATCTGGTCTTGGCCGTCCGCCGTGTACGTGACGACGAACAGGGAAGCGTTCGCCGTGCCGGTCACCGTCCCTTTTAAATAGAAACGATAGACGTCATCGTCCATGTCCCCGAGCGGGAAATCGATGGCACGTTTCGTGTTCACGTGCGGGAGCGCCGACTCGCCGACGCCGAAATGGACGTACTGGCTGCCGACGCCGTGAAGCAACAGTTTATCGTCTTCGAAGTCGACGACGCGGTTGATTGCCGAGATCAACTCGAGCTGTTTTGGTGTCAAATCGATGCGATAGTCGAAATCAGCGTCTTGCATATGGTAAGCCATACCTTCGACATCCCAAAGCGAGACACCGTTGACGTTCAACTCGATGACGCTATAAGAGCCTTTCCCTTCCGTCTCGATGGCGAAGCGGACTCGCGTCTCGTTCGCGAGCAAGGCGATGTCGGTCGGTGCCTGATTGTAGACGAACACGTCACGTGAGTGCTTGTTCCGTTGGTAGAGCGACACTTTGACGACGGGATTGACGTCTCCTGTCGCCTTCGCCCGAAACTGGACGTGCAGATGACGAGTTGATTTTGAGAACATTTGCTTGAGGTCAAGCGCCTCTTCTTTCCCATCTGCTCGGTACGCGAGTGCGACCGCTTCCGGCCGTGAGACGATGACGTCCGCTCCTTCTAAGTGCACCGCATTCGATGCGGTATACCAATTCGGGACGATCGGTCCCCCTTTACGGGAAATCACGCGATTGCGCGTCTTATTGATGATTCGTTTCCCGACGCGACGTGAGCGCTGTAAACCAAGATGTGCCGCACGACGTGCTTTCGTTTGCCAACCCATATGTCTTTCCTCCAAACTGCGGGGATGTTCCCCTCGATTTCACTAATAAGGAAGCGACACATCACATGTCGCTCCCGGTTGGTCATTTTCGTTTGACGTTTTTGCCGACACGGCTTCGGATGGCCCGCACTTTAAGGAGTACTTTGCCGACTTTAGACTGTGTCAAACTTTGATATCTACGATTGATTTGGGTAAATTTCCGACTCATTTGGTGATAGCGTTTATCGGCCTTCTCGACTTCTTTCGAGATCCACTCTACCGTATAGAGCAGTTCGGCGTAACGATGCAAGAGACGTTGGTATTGTTGACCCCTGATCCGGTATTCACGTTGAAGTCGTTTGTTCTCCTCGATTTGTTCAGCGAGCTGCATCTCGAGAAGGTTCTTTTCTTGTTTCAATTGTTCACTCATGGTTGTCACCTCAACGGAATACGTCGAAATATAGACGTTTCAATTCATTTTTTTGACCGCTCTCGTACAGATCGATGAACTGTTTGAAGCGCGGGCTTCTCGGTTCGAGCGGCTTGAACTGCTCATAGATGGCATATAACAGGTCCGCATTGCCGAGGAAGTCCTCTTCCCGCGACCGGCGAATGAACTGGAGATACCATAGCTCGAAGAACCGTTCAAAGCGCGTCTCGCGGTAAACGTCGAGCACACCTTCACGTTCGAACGCTTTCGCTCGGGCCGTCTCACGCAAGAGACACTTCTCGAAGTAACGGCGTGTGATCGTGTTGACGGTCGACCCGGCCACGGCCGCGTAATAATCGTGGATCGTCAAATCGACGAGTGCGACCCGTTCTGCCGACAAGAACATCTCTTGGAAGAAGAGCGAGTCTTGACCGACAGCACCGATCACTTGCTTCAATCCGTTCTCGACGATGAAGTCGCGGCGGATGACCATCGCTTGGATGCTTTGGACTTTGAAGTTGTGCTCGAGCAAGTAGGCGCGCGGATCTTCGATCATGCGAATGCCATCTTTTTCGAGCCCTTCGAGTTCAATCATCGCCTCACGGTTCGACAGCTTCAACATACTGCCGACAGCGAGGTCGAGTCCCGGTTCGCGTGTCATCAACTGATACAGCTCATGATAGCCGTCGTTGACCGCCTCGTTATCCGGATCAAGGAACGCGATATACGGAGTCGTCGCAAGTTCGACGCCCTTATTGCGGGGGCGTGAGGCACTGCCGCTGCCGCCATCCGCGAACGAGTACGTGTAGACGTTCGCGTGCTCACGTGCCAAGCGCTCGACGTAACGAGCCGTCTCGTTGTCGGTCGAACCATCGTCGACGAGCCAGATTTCCATGTCGTCAAACATCGAGCTCCGCTTCAAACTGAAGAAGCATTTGTTATACAAGTAACGGCCGTTGTTATATACCGGCACGACGACAGACAGTTTATAGTCACGTGGTGCGTTCGGCGTCACGACGACCTCGCCTTTGACGAGCTCGTATCGGTCAATCGCATAACCTGTTAACGTGCGTGTTTTGAGCGTCCGCGTCGAGACTTCTTTTAGCGACAACTGTTCGGCGACGAACACCGAACGGTGGACGTCGGTCACGTCCGTCACATAGTCATGTTCCGGGCCCGTGACGAACGTCTTGCCGTCGAAGTAGGCCGCTTTCGTCACGAACGAGACGTCCGTGTATTTGAAGGCGTTAATCATGTCTTCCAAGTAGTACGCCTCATACGTATAGGCCGAGTCAAAGAACGCGACGAACGCCGTTTCTTGTAAATCTGTCTCGGTCACGGCGTCTGCCATGCGGAAACGGACGCTCGCATATGTCTGTGCGTCGATCATCGCTTGGAGACGTGACTCGTCACCCGAGCCGACGACGAGGACAGGGCGTGCCCCGAGCGTCTCCGTCTCGAGTCCGAGCGCGAACAACATCTCTTCAAACCGGTCGTGTAGCGTATGGCCGCCCATAACCGTGCGAACACCAGACAGTTGCTGGCGGACCATCTCGTCTTCTGTCTTGAACATGCTCAAGATTTGTTTTGCGTCCAAACGTCCCGTCGCGATGAACACGTTTGGGAAATCGTTGTTGACGGCGATATTATAGTTCGTCAAGACGAGATTGCCGCGCGCCTGTGCATCATAGATCTCTTGGGCGCAGTAAGTCGGACTGTTCTTCACTTCGTTGACATGAAGAATCCAGTCGACCGATTTTTTCAAGTCATCCATGTTTGTCTCGCTGGCGACGAGATATGGACGATACGCCTCAGCGACTTCTGTATGTTGATCACGGTTCGACTTCGTCACAAAGAGTTGATGGTCCGTCTCTAACACACCGTCCATCAATTTGTTGACGTCGTCCATGAACACGTTGCGCATCGGGAAGTCGTTCGTGACGAGCACATCGTTCAGACGCGGGCGCGTCATCCCGATCGGATTATGAAGCAATTGGTTGACGAACGGCTTGATGACGAAGACACGGTCATGGTTGCACAGTTCCGTGTAATCTTGAACCCGTTCTTCGTTGGCCGTAAAGACGACATCACATTTTGCCGCGAGTGATGCGAAACGAGCGTAATGGTTCGTATCGGCCTCCGTGTGGAACACGGTCGGGATGTCCCGATAGTTCGCTTGTTTAATCAGTTTTTCGAGCCATTCGCGCGAATGTGAACGTGGTGTCCCCATATGCTCAAAACTTGTCGCCGCTTCTCCTGGAAGAATCGGGCTGATCATCAGGAACTCGATGTTCACACCGGCATTGATGAGTTCTAAAAACTCGGTGACCGTACTGAACGTATGGATGTTGCAGACGTTACGCCACGTCTCGGCCCGTTCGACCGGTCCGACGAACGCCACGTCGATGAGTTTCTTCTTATAATAATACGCGGTTCCGTTCGACGACGGGAATGAAGACGCGTCGCTCGGGAATCGCTCGGACGCCGTGCCCCATTCTTGTTCGAGAGCCGTATGGTAGGCTTCGAGTTTGGCGTCGTCCCAATATGGGAGCTGGGCTTTCTTCGTCAAAGACGGCAAGTCGTTAATGAGAACGACATCGCCTTCATCTAGTGGTTCTTTTTGTGAAATCCGTTCCCGTTCGGCACGTACCCATTTCGTGTGCGCTTGAACGTCGGACAATAATCGTCTTACATCCATTAAATTCGCCTCATTCTTTCATCATGTCGTATCGTAGGCTTCACACCTACACCCTCTGTCATAGTATCAAATATCAGATAGGCAAGCAATTTCAGTCAGATGACAATCCATTGACCCGCCCCTCTTGTCGTATACCCGACTTTCACGACCATTAACAAAAAAAACACTCCCCTGAAAAGATCAGGAGAGTGAAACTGCTTAGTTTGCTGCTGTGTCGACGATGCGACCTTCGACTTTCGGCTCAACGGTTTTGAGACCGGCCACGTGGTCACGCAAGTTTTCCCAGTCCGAGAGACCGAGGTCTTGGACGCGTCCTTCTGCGTATGCTTTGCCGAGTTCTTCGAAGCCGTCGCCGCCTTTCGCCGTGAAGGCGTTCGTTGCGACTTTATAACGCGTCGTGTCGTTCGCAACGAGGACGTATGCGTCGTCTTTCAAGTACTCGATTTTCGTCACGCGTGAGCCTGACGGTTTCGAGCTATCGTACGTCACTTTCAAGCCGGCGACGTGAAGGAAACCGCCGTTTTCGTTTGGAAGCGGTCCGACGCTGCGCTCGAACGTTTGGTAAATCTCTGTCCCACTGAGGTCAGCGATGGCGAGCGTGTTGCCGAACGGAAGCGTCGTGAGCACTTCACCGATCGTGATTCCCCCTTCATCGATGGCTGCACGGATGCCGCCGCCGTTTTGCATCGCGCCGATGACGTCCGCGTTGAACGTCTTCGCTTTCGCGAGCATACCGTCTGTGATCAAGTTACCGAGTGCCGTTTCGTTTTTACGGACGCTCTCACCTGTCGTGTTGTCCGGATCTCCCGATCTTGGGTTCGTCAACGCTGCCGTCGCTGTAGCGCCGGTCGGTTGGTTTTTCAATGCGTCGACGTCTTCTTTGAACGGTGCAAGGAGTTGCGTCGCTTTCGCGTCCGCCTCAAGTTTTGACACGTCGATGACCGTACCTTCATGCGCGACGACTTTGCCGTCATGGTCGAACGTGACGTCGAGTGTGCCGAGGTATTGGCTGTACTGGTACGCCTGGACGATGATGGTCGGGTTGTCTGTATCCGCGTTCTTCACGACCGGTTCCTTGAGAAGCGAATGCGAGTGTCCGCCGATGATGACGTCGATCCCTTCAACTTCTTCCGCGAGGATTTGGTCGTTGTCGACCGCTGCGTTGTCATCATAGCCTAAGTGCGTGACCGCGACGATGTTGTTAACGCCAGCTGCCTCGAACGCTGCCACGGCTGCTTTCGCTTCCGCGATGTAGTCTTGGAATTGCGTGTCGCCTGGGCTGGCGATGTCAGCCGTCTCTTCTGTTGTGAGACCGAAGAATCCGACTTTGACGCCGTCTACTTCTTTGATGACACCTTCATAGAGACGACCGTTGTATGGCTTGTCCGTCACCGCATCACGGAAGAGCGGGTTCAAGTTCGCATCAGCTGAGAAGTCGAGGTTCGAACTGACGAACGGGAAGTTCGCATAGCGGATGAACTTGGCAAGCTCTGCGTTGCCGTCTTCGTCGCCGCCGAGGTCGAACTCGTGGTTGCCGAGCGTCATCAAATCGTATTTCATGTAGTTCATGAGTTTCAAGTCAGCCATACCTTCAAACTTGTTGAAGTAGAGCGAACCTGAGAATACATCCCCCGCATCGATCAAGAGAGCGTTCGGCTTCTCGGCACGAACTTGCTTAACGGCTGTCGCGCGTTTCGGCGCCAAATCGAGTGAAGCGTGCGTGTCGTTCGTGTGCATGAATGATACTGTATTCCCACCGACCGAGTATGGAAGCTCGGCTTCGATTGTGCGGCCGTTGCTCGTGAATTTCGCGTGAGCCGTGAACGAACCGATTTTCGATGTATCGATACCATGAACGCGGACGAGACGCTCGACCGTACCGTTCGCAAAGCGAACATCGAGACGAAGTGCGCTCGGCACATTTTCCCCTTGTTTGAACGAGAGCGCTTCAGCCGGCTCGATGGCGACCGGATAGTTCAAGACGCGGACGCGCTTCTCGACTTTCAACCCCTTGCCGAGAACGATTCCTTTCGCCGTTTGATATGTACCGAGTTTGTTCATCTTGACCGAAGACTTGTACCAGTGGATTTTGGCCCCTTTGTATGTCTTGTCGAGTGACGCGTCGAGGTCCCCTCCGCGGACGAAGTCCGTTTTCAGTTTGACCGTCTTCGCTTTCGGTGCCGCGTCAGCTGTCGCTGCCGGAACGATCGATGAAGCGGTGATGGCCGCCACAGCGAGTGAAGCGTACAACTTGTTCGTTTTTCGTGTGAGCATTTGATTTTCCCCTTTCAAATGTGGTGAAGCAGAACTAAAACGAATAATAGCGCTTACAATGTCTGACGGATGACAATTGGCCTTGCTCCCTATTCCGTCTTCAGACCTATCGTTTCAGAGACCACTCTCCTCTCTTAACATATCCAATTCCACTAGTAAATACAATTAATTTTTCGTTAATTCCGTGTATCTTTTCCAAAAAATCCCCCGACTGCAACATCGAGGGATTCCTTGGAAATTGAAACACGTTAGGCAAAAAGCCTTACTCCGCTTCAATCAACTCATGAACTTGTGTGAACGGACTCGATGCCCCAGCCTTCAAATGACCGTGCTCGATTTCTTGAAGACGCAGCGCCTCAAGTTGCATCTTTGAGGCCGCGCCCCATTTGTTTGGTCCACAGTCACGGAGGGCGACCGTCCGGACCATGAACTCGGTCGTCTCAGCCGTCGCATCGAACTCGACCCATACTTGGTTCGGGCCGCCCCAGGCCGCGATATCCTCGGACAAGTATAAGACCCCGTCGACCCAAATCTCGTAGCGCATCCGTCCTAGGCCAAGGGACGACCGCTTTTCGAACGGGTTGAGCACGTTCAAGTTCAAGCGATACGTCTGTCCGGATTTCGTCGGTAGAATTTGCGTGTAGACCATGTGATCGCCTTTTTTCATCGCGTTCGCCTCAAGATGATAGGACACGTTCGTCGTCAAGCGACGTACGTTCAACGGGATCGTCGACTCATTCAACCGTCCGCTCGTGATGACCCCGTTCAACGGCATCCAGTCTTGGTCGAGCGTCGGATGCAGATAATCGCGCATCGTGTCGCGTTTGTTCACGCCCCAGAACGCGAGCACTGGCCACTCATGACCGATTACTTCATAGAACAGCTTGGCGTATAGACGGTCCCCATACTCCGGCATGAGGAACAGCTCAAGGATGGCCCGGGCGTTGAACGGGATGTACGTCTCGAAAGCGACGTCGCTCTCAGCGAGCACTTGCTGGTGCCACATGCCCATCCGGTACTCCCAATATAACAAGTCGTACGGGTCATAGCCGTGGAGCGTCGCTTCGGTCAACCCGACCGCTTCAACGTAAGACCTCCATAACGCGACGACGCGGTCATCTTCCCGCGACTTCCACGAGTAGCAACGAATCGCGCCTTCGACGGTGAACTCGGCTGGGAGGGTACGGTTTTTCCGGTAAAAGGCACGGCCGATCTCGAGGATGTTCGACCGTAGATGTCGCGTCGGCCGGTCGTTGTACAGCTTCATATATTCATAGGCGTGGGCATGACCGTGATTTGATGTCACACTTTGGCGCATCATATCGCGAAACGGTTTTGTCTCGTCCGCTTGTTCGAACGCTCGGCCGTCGACCGGGATGATACGATGGGCGAACCCGAGGTCGCGCGCCATCATCGTGGCGACTTCCGCATCGATGTCGAGCGACTCGACGTGCGCCACGTTTTGGTACGTGAACGCCTCGATCTCAGCGAGGAACGGTTTCAGGAGCGCGAGCGACAGACGACTGTCGATCCCGGCTGTGAGGGAAAAGATGATACGTTCGTCTGTCTCGAACAGCTGATGCAACTGGTTGTCGAACCACGTCCGGAGCGGTTCGATTGCCGCCTCGACTGGTAGCGATTCAAGCGGACGCCGTGGATAATAACGCGTCATCACACATGAACCATCGACGAAATGGTTCGGGACGAGAATCCGGATCGTCTCATAGATCGTGAAGTGACCCGGCAAGTGGTAATGGTTGTGTTGACGCAACTCGCTTGAACAGAGCGGGTGCGGTGCGGACTGGACGTCTTCTTGCAACAGCTCTAAATGACTGGCGGCCCGGAGCGGCGCTTCTGTCGTGAAGTAGACGCCACGCATCCCCGTCGCATCGTGGTAGAGCCGGACGGATGCCTCGTCGCCACGAATGAGCACATAACGACCGCCCATGAAGTCGAGTGACTCATGAAACGCTTCCGTCGTTTCTGCGTTCAGTCGCGCAAGCAAGTTCATCCGGTCACGCTTCATCGCTCGGATATCAACGACATCCCCCAAGGCGAGCATCCACCGACTTCCATTTTGAATCAAGTCGACCTGAGTGATTGGGTCATAGTAAAAGAAGTCACCGTTCGGCAAAGTGACCACATCCCACCCGTCACGTTTGGTCTGTGTCGGCGTCATTAAAAATCCACGTTGATAAGCTTGCATCGTTTTCCCTCATTCTATAGTAAATTCTGGCCTCGACTCGAAAAAAGATGAGCACCGGACATGCCGGTAACTCATCGAGATTGACTGATGATGGTCATCCAAATATTAGAGGTAGAACCCGCTGCTTTTGCATAGTCAGCCGGTTTAGCCAAATTGAGCTGAACACCGTTTTGATATAAATACAAGTGGGTCACTCTCCCGCCACCAGAAGCCCCGATCGTGATGCCTCGTTTCGTGAGCGTCTCGTCCGGTTCGGCAATGATAGAGACGACCGAATCGCCGCGATCACGACGGACGACAATCGTCCCACGTTTCGGGTCGATTTCGGCCCCTGTGAAGCCCATCGGTTTATGACTGCTGTTCGAGTGTATGTATAGGCCTTTCGCATCTAACCGTAGCGCCATCCCGCTAAATCGCAAATCGTTTCCCAAGGTAGACGCATGAAGCTTCACTTTCGCCTCGGCTTCTTGGTTTTGTTGATAGATGACGCCAGATAAAATCAGACAGACCAAGACGAACGTCCTGACGAGAAATTGGAACTTTCGTCTCTGTTTCCGTTGTGCACGACTCATAATACCCCTCCAAATTATATATTATTCCTAAAGAAAATAGAACCAATATAATAATACCTTATTTGTTTTAAATTCCCATAATTTATTGGGATTAATATGTATTTTTTTCAGTTTACTACATAGTAAAACCGGCAGCGTCAGACGCTACCGGTTTCAAGATGGCTCCGCCCGAAGGCTTTGCTCTATTTAACCCTAAGGGAGGGTCAATGAATGTCAGCGCTAATTACTTAGCGATGTTCACCGAAGTGAACAATGGGTGTTTGTTGTTCGCGAGGTCGAGGACTTCGAACGCAGCACCCGGTTTGAGCGTGAGCGTTTGAGCCGTCTCAGCCGGAGTCAACACACGGTCAACCGTGATTTTGACTTGGTTCGACTGCGATCCCATGACTTCTGAGACTTTCGCAGATTTCGCGAGGTCTTGGTCGCCGACGAAGAGTTTGAAGTCTTCATAGCCGTCCTCGATTGAGTAGTCTGCGATCGACTCATCGAACGTGAGCGTGATGATCGCGTAGTCGCCTGACACGTTGTTCGACGTGAGAACTGCCGAAGTGAGACCTGGAAGGTCGTTTTCAGCGAACTTCTCGTTCAAGGCGAGTGTATCCATGACGTTGCCCGCCACGTCTTTAACGTTTTGGATTGTGAACGCGTATTTACCAGATGTCTGGATTGCGCCTTCTTTGAGCGTCAACTTGATGACGTCACGTTTCTCGTTCGTGAAGACGGCTTTCTCAGCGATCGCTTTGCCTTCGATCAAGAAGTTGCCCAAGTAGAGTGATGATGGGTCAAGTTTCTCGCTGAACTTGAGGTAAAGTGTGCTGTTGTCCTTCTCTTGGAAGTAGTAGCCATCGAACGTCGGCTTCTCTTTCTCGATTGGGCTCGATGTGATTGAGAACTTGATTGATTGAGCCGCGCTCGCGTTGCCGACGACATCCTCTACGAGGTTCTTCGGAAGCGTGACCGAGTAGTTTCCAAGTTCAAGATCCGAGATCGGCGTCTTGATTTGGTTCTTCGAGTAGTACGAAGCGTCTGTCCATGCTTTGACTTTCTTCTCGACACCGTTCGGCGTGATGTACGAACCGACCATTTCGCCATCGTAGAGCGCGTTCACTTCTTCAGAGAACGTGAGGACGAGGTGGTTCTTGCCGTCGATGACTTTCACTTCTGCCCCAGTCACAGTCGGTGCAGTCGCATCGTTTGTGAAGTTGACGAGTTTCGTCGAAGCAGCACCGTAGTTGCCAGCGAGGTCGCGGAACTCAGACACTTTCACGTCGATTTGACCGATGAACGTGCTGTCACGGACAGTGAGGACTTTGCCTGACTCGTCGAGCCATGCGTTGTCGTCAAGGTCAGCTTCGATGTCACCGTTTGTAAGCGTGATTTTCGCAACATGGTTGTAACGATCCACGTAGACAGCCTCAGAGAATGTCACTGTGAGGTAGCCTGGTTTCGAAGACGACATGCCGACGACTGCAGGCGCTACACCGTCAACGACTTTCTTCTGAACGACTTTCGTCACTGGGTTTGGTGTGATGAAGTTGCCAGCGAAGTCACGGAGACCGACGAGCGTCAACTTGTAATCTTTTCCTGCGACGAACTGAGCGTCTGACAAGTCAAGGATGAACGACTTACCGTCCCACGAGAGCTTGTCGACATCAACTTTGTAGCCAGCGCCAGAAGCGTCTGTCAACTCAAGTTTCTTCTCAAGCGCTTCTTCTGAGTCAACGTTGACCGGCTCAGAGAACGTGAACTTCACGCGGTTGTTTTCAAGGTACTCAGGATCGTTAAGGACTGGGCGCACGTTATCTGTGAGCGTGTAGATTCCTTTGAACGGTACGAGATCTTTGCCGTCAAGACCTTTGATCTTCGAGCTGGCAAGCACGGCGTAACGGCCGTCGAATGTCTTCTCGGCGCGAACGACGAGCGTTTTGCCGTCTTTCGAGAGTGTGCCGCGAAGTCCTTTGAGGCGTTGTGCATCTGGAATGTGATCGATTTCGACCGTTCCATCTTTGAGCATGCCGTTATAAAGAAGTGTGCTCGCGTCAACCGGTTTCGAGAAGTTGATTTGAAGTTCTTTGGCGTTGAGCAACTCGACGCTTGATACCATCGGTGCTGACTCGACGACTTTATACTTGAACGATTTCGAAACCGTTCCATACGCTTTGTTCGAGTAAGTGAACGTCGCAGTGAACTCGCCGACTTGCGACGTGTCGATACCAGACCATGAACCCGGCTTCATGTAGACGCGGTCTGCAAATTTGACCGGCTGTGAGCGGATACCTGAGACGGCTTGTCCTTTTTCGAAGACGAGCATTTCTTTCGGTCCGATCACTTCTTGAGCGTAGTTCAAAACGCGAACGCGCTTCTCAACTTTGATGCCCTTCCCTTTGACGAAACCTACCGCCGTTTGGAAGACACCGAGCTTGTTCATGTTGACTGAAGACTTGTACCAGTGAATCTCTGATCCGTGATACGTCTTGTCAAGCGCTGCATCCAAGTTCCCTTGACGTACATAGTCCGAGCTGAGCTTGACGACAGGCATTGCCGCTGAAGCTGACATTGCTGGTGCGACCGCTGCCGCTGTCACTGCAAACGCTGCCGCTGCCGTGACAAATTGTTTTTTGTTTGCCATCTTGTTTAAATCCTCCCTTTGGTAAAATGCGATTTCTGCGTCTTCGACTCCCCCTCGTCCTCTCGATCACGCCTCAAGGCACCCTTACTGCCATGAGTTATGTATAGCATCGATAGGACTTGGGTCATACAAAAACAGGTATCTAAAACCATACATTGACTTTTAGCCTATGCATCGTCCCAGATTGCTTACATCCATAATATACATAACGTTTCCAATTGAAACAAGCAACTTTTTATCGAAAAAGGGAAATGATAATGCATTTTCGTATTTTTATTTAGAATATTCAAGACATCATTATGGAATTACCAGTGTGATTAAAATCGCATAAAATCAACAAAGGAAGCGCTATCAACGTTTTTAATCAAGATCAGACTTCTGTCATCGGATTCGATTTTTATGAAACGAATGCTTAAAATATAATTTCCAGTTATCGTTTTGGATTTTACATTTAATAAACCTATATTACCTTTAATTTACATTTAATTATGCAAGTAATGTTTTTTAATAAACCAATTCATTACCAATTAAGAACTTCTACTGATTCGTCCGGCACGGATTACGCTTTTCGAATAGGACTTTTGGGTCAGATGAACATGGACGATTCATAGCCGGTGAGACGTTTTTTCTTCAATACGACAGAAAATATCCAGTAAATGGTTATCGAGAAATCGGAGTATGGTTCTTGTATTGTCATTTTGCTAAATGATCACACACAAAAATCGCCCTTCCTGAGAAGGGCGATCTGAAGTATTGCTTTTTAATATCCAGCGTAGCTGAGTGATTCGATGAAGGCGCGTTTCTCGCCAGCGTAGAGCGGCCATTTGACGACACCTTCGCTGCCTTCCACCGTGACGATGATCCGGTTTTGCGGACGGACGTTCGTTTTGATGAACTGAATGAGTTTCGCATCCGGCTCAAAGATGTACCACTCCCCAACCGAACCATCCTCATACTCCATGTACTCGACCTCTTCCGGGTCGATGTTCACTTTGTATGACTTGCTGCCGACTTGGATGCGGAGCGTATCCATATCGAGGTAACCTTCATCTGATTCGATGTCGACGAGAAACGCCATATTGGCTTTTGATGGCTTCCCGAAGAAGACAGGCGCGAACGTCTCAGCGTAGCGGACGTCCCCTTCGCTATCGAATACTTCTTTATGAAGCGTCATTTGGCCAGGCAAGCGATAGAACTTGTTGTATAGCGCATGTTGCACGCCGAGCTTGAGGGCTCCGCCTTTATTGCCGGCTCCGTCGACCACGTACAACTCGATCGGTTGTCCGAGCTTTTGTTTCGGGATCTTGATGGCAAATTTCCCGGTCGACATGACTGGGGCTTTATACGTCTTCGTCCCGATCTTCGCATAGACAGTTGCATACGCTTCGGCTGTACCAGTGATTGCCGTTGCGGTCGTCGTCACGCTCTGCGTAACGCGTGGACGCATCGGGGCACGACCGTCTTTGATGACTTTCGTCGAGCGTGTGAGGCTCGTCGCCCCCTTCGCGTCGACTGTCGTTGCACGGATGACCGTGCCGATCGGAAGGACTGCTGTCGTGCGGCGATAGACGCCTTTCGCGTCATAACGTGCCGTGTACGTCGCGTTCCCGACTTGAAGCGTCAATTTTGCACCCGGTGTGCCGGTCACGACGATGTGACGGGCCGTGCTGTTGACTGTGCCGATTTTCGGCGTCGCCGGACGTGCGGCCGGATCGACCGCGACGACGACTTGTGTCGTCTCGCTGACGTTTCCGGCAGCGTCACGCAAACTGACCGAGATGACTTTTCCGACCGACTGCGGGCTCATGTTGAATTGAGCCGTTCCTGCCTCTGTGACGACGCGCGTATACACTTTGCTGTTGATGCCGATTAAAGCTGTCGTACCGGCCTCACCTTCGATGACGATTGATTTCGACGTGTGGAGCGGTGTCGAGACGACCGGTGCAAGTGGCGCCGTGACGTCGACCGTCTCGACGACCGGTGGCTCTTCTGTCGTCGAGCCTTCTGCTTGTGCTTGAAGCGGCAAGAGTGGCGAGACGATGAGCGAACCGGCTAAGAACAACTTTAAATACGATGAATGATTCATGACTTTCCTCCGTTATGTAGGTTTAACATTAATTTGGTTTGTTAACATACTCTATTGTAATAATATCTCTACTAAAAGGTTTTCTTTTTGTAAAATCAGGTAAATGATTTCACAAAAAAAACTGCTTTGGATGTACCAAAGCAGTCCTCCCTCTCATACTTCATGAATCATCGTCGCCTGGCCGCCTTGCCAAAGCCACGTGTCGTTCTCTTTCACATAGACATGCAGCACCCAGAACCGGCCTTCGTAGGCGTTCGTTCCGAGGATAAAACGCTCTTCAAGCAATAGTTGCACGAGGGCGATCTCGCCTGCTACCGTCTCGTCGAACGTGACGGTCTCCTGCGTGATCCACTGGACCGACGTTGGGTCGACGAACTGATCTAAAAACGTTTCTTTATCGAACTGACGTCCGCTCGAGTCGACGTAACGAAACTCGTCGTGCATGATGCCGCGCATCGCGTCCAGGTCGCCCTTGACTTGAAGCGCGGCCCGTTCGTCAGAAAGTTGTTTTAAGTTGATTGTTTCCATTGATGTACCTACCTTTCGCGTCCATCATAACATACTCGTATACTCGAGTCGTCCCACTCGTAATGGTCGTCTCAATTGTTCGATTGTACGTAACCACATCGGTACTATTCTTTTTCTTATCCCCTATTCCCTGTATACTTATCAATATACAATTTATCCCATTTAGAAAGGACGATGCTTATGGATTTGATCGACCCGTTCATCTGGCAACTCGTCATCGTCCCTATCCTCACCATCGGGACCGGTGTCCTCATCGCGTTACGATTCGAGAAGGCTTATATCGCCCCGCTCATCACGTTGGTGCTCAATCTCGCAATTGAAATGACGATGGGCCTCGTGTACTACGGGACGCTCACTTCTCCATCGTCTTGGAATTGGCTTTTCCCGATTCCCTCGTTTCTCATCGCCTATACGTTTCTCAGTAAACGGAAGACCGAGCGCCAGATAGAAAAACATTCCTGAGCCTTAATCATTCTGATAGTTTCGATATTGACATTCTGACTTCAGCCCGTTAAAGTAACGATAACATTCATACGAACTCGCGATGAGAAAGAAGAGTAGCGTGAAGATTCGTCTCCAGAAAGCCGGTGGTCGATGCGAACCGGTGACGTGTCTCACGTGAATGGGCTTTTGAGCGTTCAGACCGATACGTAGGCTCTGACGGGTCCTCCCGTTACCGAGGACAGCGAATGATGGTTCGCGATGAGTGGGGGGAGCTCCCCCAACGAAGGTGGCACCACGGGTCCCCCGTCCTTCATGTCTTTTTAGACATGTCGGGCGGGGGACTTTTTTTATTTCAAGGAGGAGATCATATGAAACAACTCATCATCAACGGCGACGAACTGACACCTGTGGCAATCTTCCACCGCTTAGAAGGTAAACGGAAAGTGTTGCTCGAGAGTCGCGCCGAAGGCAAGCACGGTCGCTACTCGATCATCGCTTCGAACCCGGTCGAGACGATTCGCGCCGACGGCAACGAAGTGACCGACGCATCCGGCACGATGCACACGGAAGATCCGCTCGCCCTGTTATCGGAACTGGTTGCGCGAGACACACCGGACGCCCCCTATCCGTTCATCGGCGGTGCCGTCGGCTATATCGGCTATGACATGCAGCGGGTTTACGAGCCGATTCCGAATACCCCGAGTGAGACACGCGGTTTGCCAGATGCCTTGTTCCAACGATATGAGACGGTCGTTCTCTATGATCACGTCGAGGAGCAGGTCATCGTAATCGACACCGGGGATGATGATGCTACAAATCGGTTCGACCACGTCAAACGAGCCCTCGAGACGGCGAAGACACATGAGCTCGCCCCGGTCGTCCGCACGAGTGAACGCGTGTTGACCGGCAAAGAGGAGTTCGTCGAACGCGTCTTGAAGGCGAAAGAAGCCATCCTTGCCGGAGAGGTGTTCCAACTTGTCTTGTCCCAACGCATCGACGCGACGTTCACAGGCGATCCGTTCCACTTTTACCGGACGCTCCGGAAACAAAACCCGAGCCCGTATTTGTTCTATATCGATCTCGGCGAGGTGATCGTCCTCGGGGCGTCTCCGGAAAGTCTCGTCCGCGTCGAGGGAAATCGCGTCTCGACGAACCCGATCGCCGGCACCCGCCCCCGTGGCAAGACAATCGAAGAAGACGTGCGTCACGCTGCTGATCTGATTCAAGACGAGAAAGAACTCGCCGAGCACCGGATGCTCCTCGACCTCGGTCGCAACGACATCGGCCGGGTCGCCAAAGTCGGCTCGGTCACGATACCGAAACAGATGGAAGTCGAGCGCTTCAAAAACGTCATGCATCTCGTCTCCGAGGTCGAAGGTGAACTGCGCGACGACTTGAATCCGATTGACGCGCTGCGGGCCTGTCTCCCGGCCGGTACCGTCTCGGGCGCCCCAAAGATTCGAACGATGCAGCTGATTGACGAATTGGAAACGGTGAAGCGCGAAGTATATGCCGGGGCCGTCGGCTATCTCGACGTCCGGGGCGGCTATGATTTCGCCCTCGCCATTCGGACGATGGTCGTTCAAGGTGACACGGCCTATGTCCAAGCCGGTGCCGGCATCGTCTACGACTCGGACCCGGTGTCAGAATATGAAGAGACGTTGCATAAAGCCAAATCACTCTTGGAGGTGTTCGCATGATTCTACTCATCGATAACTACGACTCGTTCACGTATAACGTGTATCAAGATGTCGCCCGGTTCAGCGACGTCTTGGTCGTCCGCAATGACGAACTGACAATCGACGCGATTCGCGACCTCAATCCGGCTGGAATTATCATCTCTCCGGGTCCAGGTGGCCCGCTGGATGCCGGTGTCTCGCTCGATGTCGTCCGCACCTTTTCCGGCACCATCCCCATCCTTGGCGTCTGTCTCGGACATCAAGTCATCGCCGAGGCGTTCGGCGGCACGATCGGTCGGGCCGAACAGGTCATGCATGGGAAGACGTCCGTGATCGAGACGACACCGAGCGCCTTGTTCGACGGGAACCCGGGCGAGGTCATGCGCTATCATTCGCTCGTCGTCCACGAGACGGATCTCGTCGTGACCGCTCGCACGCGCGACGGTGTCATCATGGCGCTCGAGCATCCGACGCACCCGACATACGGCGTCCAGTTCCACCCCGAGTCGATCGGCACACTGGACGGACGCGATTTGTTCGAGCGGTTTGTTGAGATTTGCCATACAAAAAGACCGAGGAACGTGCCCTTGGTCTGAGTGTCAGGCCTTCAAGAAATCTTCCATTTGGAAGTCATGTTTGTCGAGCATGATTTGGTCCGGCGTCACGCCATTTTGACGCAATTTGGCAATCGTCTCATGCAAGAAGTCATCGCTGCCGACAAGGTAAAACAGTCCGTCTTTGTCTGCGGCGAGCGTCTCGACCAGCTGGTAATAGTCCGGACGATTGTCGACGAACTCGGCCGTGTATCCATTCGTTGACGCGAACACATCGTTAAACAAATATTCTTTCGACGAGTCGACGTTCAACGAGTGGAGGTGCGGCACACCTTCTCCGTTCGCCAAATACGCGAGTACGAGCGGGCGGAACGTCGCAATGCCGACCCCGCACGATAACAGATAGACGTTCTTCCCTTCCCGCTTCAATGGCACGTTCGAATGCGTCTTGAAGATGGCGACCTTGTCCCCGATGTTCATGTCACGCAAGATTGATTTGAACGTCGAACATTCCGGTTTGACCCGGGTCGTGATGCCGATCGCACCTTCATGCGGCAACGTCGAGATCGACATATGACGAATCAACGTCCGGTTCGGTCTATCTTCTTGATTGAAGCCCTCGAGCGCGAAGTGAGTGTGCGCGCCTTCTTCCCATGTGAATCCCTCGGGCAGTTCCAGTTTGAACGTGTATGTATCTCGCGCTTCCTGCACGACTTGTTGAATCGGTGTCCAATAAATCTGCATGCTGATCCCCTCCTTCTATTAATAGACCGCGATCGGTCCATACGGTCCTTGAATGACCTCCAGTTTCGTCTCAAAAATGTCAGATAGGATGTCGGCGTCCATAATCTCTTCGACCGTACCAAAGGCGGCGATGTTTCCGTCTTTCATCGCACAGATGCGGTCCGAATATTTCGCCGCGAAGTTAATGTCATGGAGCACCGTGACAATCGTCCGTCCAAACTCGTCGGCGACGTGCCGCAAGTATTCCATCATCTGGACCGAGCGAGCGATATCGAGGTTGTTGAGCGGCTCGTCGAGGAGCACGTATTCCGTCTCCTGACAGAGGACCATCGCGACGTACGCCCGTTGGCGCTGTCCGCCCGACAATTCATCGAGATAGCGATGCTCGAGCTCCGTCAAGTCGAGGAAGTCGATATATTTCGAGATGATTCGTTCGTCCTCTTGCGTCAACCGCCCTCTCGAGTATGGAAAGCGTCCAAAGCCAGCGAGCTGACGGACGGTGAGACGCGTCACGAAATGATTCTCTTGCCGTAAAATCGTGACGATTTTCGCCAAGTCTTTTGATTTCGCGCTCGACACGTCCATGCCGGCGACATGGATTTGACCCGCGTCTAAATCGAGCAAACGGCCAATCATCATGAGCGTCGTTGATTTCCCAGCCCCGTTTGGTCCGATCAACGACGTGAAGCCGGCCTTCGGGATGTCGAGATTAATCGGTCCGATTTGGACGTCATCCGAATACGATTTTTGTACTTGTTCCAATTGAATCATAGCGATTTTCTCCTTAAAATCACCGCTAAGAAAATCACGCCGCCGAACAGTTCGATGATGACGGACACGACACTCGGTGTATTGAGAATGTGATACATAAAGAAATACGCACTCGTCAACACGAAGAATCCAAGCGCGAACGCCATCGGAAACACGTATTTATGATCGTACGTCGCTGCCACTTGATAGCTGAGCGTCGCCACCAAGAATCCAAAGAACGTCAACGGTCCAATCAGCGCCGTCGATACCGACATGAGAAGCGAGATCAAGACGAGCGTAAAGATGACGCTCCGGCGATGGTTCACCCCGAACGATGTCGCCACGTCTTTCCCGAGTGCGACGACGTTCAAGCGATTCGAGAAACTATACAACAACGTCCCGACGACAATCACAATCGGAATGACGATCGGGAAGTAGGCGGCATCGGCATGCATGACCGAACCGAACAGACGGGCCTGCAGGACGTCGAACTCGGATGGGGCGAGCATGCGTCGCATGAACGAGGACACCGAATTCAATCCCGTCCCGATGATAATCCCGACGAGAAGCATCAGTTGCAGGTTGCCGTATTTCCCGGACAAGAGCCAGCCGTACAAGAGCAGACTCATGAGCACCATGAGGCCAACCTGGGTCAAAAAGGCACCGGTTCCCGAAAAGCCGATTAACGCCCCTGCACCGAAGAAGAAGATCATGCTCGTCTGAATCGTCGAGTAGAGCGCGTCGAACCCGAGTAACGATGGCGTGATGATGCGGTTGTTCGTCACCGAATGAAACGCGACCGTCGCCATGCTTTGACAGAGCGCGGCGATCGCCATCGTGATGACGGCGACGACCCGACGCTCGACGACCGGGACGAACGACGGCGAGTCGAACGGGACCGGGTTGTTATAGACGAGTAACCCGAACGCACAGAACAATCCTCCGACGATAAAGAAGGCAAGGAACAACCAGTAGCTGCGCTGTTCTCGTTTGGAACGAAACGCCGTCGCACACCGATCGTCTGTATGCACGGACCGACCATCAACATCGTATGCTTCCCGATGCTTCGTCTTATTTTCAATAAGTGTGCTCATCGTACCCCTCCCGTCTTCCGCTGTCTCAAGAGAATTACGATAAATACGATTGACCCGACCGTACCGAGAATGAGCGATACCGGCAATTCAAACGGCATGATGATCGTCCGCGAAATCAAATCGCTGACGAGGACCGTTCCCATCCCGATGACGCATACCCACGGCAAGTTGCTGCGGAGGTCATCCCCGCGAAACATCGAGACGATGTTCGGGACGATCAGCCCGAGAAACGGCAGATTGCCGATGACCGTCGCCACGACCCCGACCGCGAGCGCGATCAATCCCGTCGCAATCAAAATCAAACGGCTGTAGTTGACGCCGAGGCTCGTCGCGATGTCTTCTCCGAGTCCAGCGAGCGTCAAGCGGTTCGCGAGGATGAAGATGAAGAACGTGACGAGGATGATGAGCCACAGATATTCATACCGTCCGACCTGCACCGATGCGAACGACCCGACGAACCAACCTTCGATCGTCTGGCTGGCTTGAAAGAATAGACCGAGAAACGTCGATACGGCCGAGACGACCGCCCCGAGCATGAGTCCGATAATCGGGACAATCAACGACGAGCGGAGTTTGACCGAACGCAGAAACCAGAAGAAGACCATCGTTCCGATGAATGAAAAGACGATTGCCCCCGTCATCCGCATCATGAGCGTCGGAGCCGGGACGAGCAGATACACAGCGAGCAGGCCGAGCCCCGCCCATTCGAGTGTACCTGTCGTCGTCGGTTCGACGAGACGGTTCTGTGTGATCAGTTGCATGACGAGCCCCGACATCGCCATGGCGGCACCGGTCAACATGATGGCGACCGTGCGCGGAACGCGGGTGATCCAAAACATGTCCGACCCGCCTTCTTGACGAATGTCATAGACGCCGGTCACGAGCGAAAGGCCCGCCAATATGAACACCACGAGCATTGCTACGATAAAGGACTTCGTCCAAATGTTAGAAAAGGAGGGCTGAGACAATGTCTCAACCCTTGCTGTCATTGGTTTTTGCACAACGTGACTCCCTTATTTCGAAAGCGCGGCTGCGATATCGTTGAATAGTTCAGAATAAGTTTGAATCGACTCGTTGATGTACGTATCGTTCGGCGCATACACGATTTTTTCGTCTGTCACGGCTTTCGTTTTTTGGAGCGCCGGTGCGTTATCGATCACGTCCGCTGCAGGCACTGCGTCTTCCATGCTTGAAATGGCCGCATCACGGTCGAGGACGAACAACCAGTCCGGGTCACTCTCGGCAATCGCTTCGACCGAGACCTCATCCCCTTGATGGTCCCCTGTCGTTTTCGCTACTTCGAGGGCTGGTGTCCAGTCAAAGATGTCATACATCGGTCCGAAGACACGTCCTGTGTTCGGTGCCGAGAAGCCGATATTTCCGCCTGAGACGATGACTGACATGACCGTGTCTTCACTGTCGTATGCCTCTTTCACACTGTCAATCGATGCTTCGAAGCTGGCGATGAGCTCATCTGCTTCCGTTTCTTTTTCAAAGATTTGTCCGAGTGAGCGCGTCGTCGTCTCAAAGCCTTCGACCAAGATTTCACCTGGCGTGCCCGCATCTTCCGGGAGCTCGATGTCCAAATCGATGACGGCTGCTTCCGGAACCAATTTTTTAATGTCGTCGTAGTAGTCGGCGAATCGTTGACCGACGATGACGACATCCGGATCCACACCGGCGATCGCTTCTAAGTTCGGTTCATTGTGCATTCCGACGTCCACGATGTCTTTATCATTTTTATAAGGCAAGTCCGCTGGAATCAATCCGATTGGGGCGGCGACCAAGTCAATTTCCCAATCTGAGAGCGTCTCGAACGTTCGGTTGTCGAGCGCGACGACCTTCTCCGGGTTGACAGGCACATCGATCGTTCCATGTGCGTCCGTGATTTCAACTGTCTTCGGCGCTGTCTCCGCTTCCGCGCTTCCTGCGTCTTTCGTCTCGTCCGTGCTACCGCATGCGGCTAGCGTGAAGACGAGTGATGTGAGCATGACTGCTGCTTTCCATTTCCCCATTCTTTCCATCCCCCTGTGTATCTGTTTTTGAATGACGACCTTCTCAGTGAGTCCGCAACAGTTTCACGATTCTGCTCTATGTATGGATACTGACGCTTTCTCAATGATAATGATTATCATTGTCGTTTTCATTGAGAAGCATAACAAACAAAAAAAGGTTGTGCAATGCCAAATTTTCAAATTGGAAATGGAAATATTATTCTTTCTATCTAATGCAAACAAAAAAAGAAAGCAGCTTGTGTGGCTACTTTCCAGATTATACGGCTATTCTTTTTCTCGCTTTCTTTTCCGACCCCAAATGCTGTAGGTGATAAATAAAACAAGTGTGTATGTGAGTGAGAAGACGATGATTTGCAAAATACCGTTCGGAAGAATTTTTGAGATGAACATGAGTGAGAACAAGATAGACATAATCATATGGGGACCGCGCCTATCTTCTGGCAAATCGCGCCAATAAATCAAGACAAGCGCTAATGCGAGCGGTCCGCACAATGCGAGCAAGATGAAAAACGGAACAGGACGCATCAAAAATGGCACGTTTGATTTATCACCCCTCATGCTTCCGAAATCCCATTAGCAAGCAACAACAGAAAAATCCAAATCGATAGCGGCACGATCAACCCAAGATTCCCAACGAGGCTGAACACGCGTACCATCTTCTCTTTCGAGAATAGGCCCCAAATCAATGTGGCGATCAAGGCGATATCTAAAGCGATATACGCCCAGATGGCCGTTATCAAGTCCAAATTCGGAAAAAAACGAGCGTTCACAGTGAACAGCGCCACGATTGTCAGGATCGAAAGTCCAAACGTTACGTAGAGCGGCGCATAGCGGCGTTGTGTCATGTGGTCACCTCACTTTTCTGTTGAACCATCTGTCGGCAACGAAGGATGCACGTCTCGACGTAACCATCGAGCTGGTGTGGCAAAAACATCGTATACGTCCCTTCCTCTGTTGCCTTCGCATCCCGCTCGACTTTCACGACGAGTTCACGTAGTTCATTCGTCGCATGGTTTTTCACCGAAGTGAAATCGAAGACACCTAGTCGTTGAGCTAGGCGTGCATTATACGCATCAAAATCGGCATAATACATCGCCTGCTTTTCTGGGTCTTTCGTAATGACTTGCTTGAGCCAGGATTTATAGAACCCCTGCAACCAAATCTCATCCGCGACGAGATGGCAATAATAGCCGAGGCGGAACGATTGATTCTCGTCCACACTGTCCATCCAATATTGATTAAGGTCGAGCCGTCTTGTCATATCCTCATGCCGTCCCGCGTAATAGTGAGTGTTTTGTTTAGACGTCGTCGCATCGGGCGCAAGATTTCCCAACAAAAAAGCCGTGCGATCGACATCTATCAAATGCGCCAACACCTCATTCGCGATGACGAGGTGCATCAAATGTGAACCCATCATCTCTCCCCCCTTTTCCTAATTATCCCATTCATGTATCCATCTCGACAACCCACCTCTAGTCTGATACATTCACTATACTGACCGTTCAGTATAGTGGGAGGAAACACATGAGTAAAAAACAATTGTTACTGCGGACCGCCGCACAGATCATTCAAACCGAAGGTATTCAACAACTGTCGATGGACCACTTAGCCAAACGCGCTGGCATCACGAAAGGTGGCGTCTTATACCACTTTGAAAGCAAGGCCAACCTGTTACAGCAGATGAATAGAATGGCGCTCGATGAATTTGAAAATCGAATCGTCCATCATCAAACGGGGTTGGATGGTCCTTATCCGTTCACACGCGCCTACGCCCTCGCGACGCTCGATTATAGCGAAGGTGATGCTGACTTGATTGCCGTCTTCATCTCATCCCAAGAAGATGCGAGTGGAAAGCTTTGGAATGACGCCGCCAAACGTTGGGATGAACAGTTCGCCGTGGATGGTCCTGACGCTGATCGCGTGCTCGAGCTTCGACTGCTCTGTGACGGGTTTTGGTTCGCGTTGACATATGGCTATAGCGCTGCGTTCAAAGACCGTGCCGCCCGCATCATCCGACAAAAGTGCGACGCGCTGTCAAAAGGAGAATCGTAACATGGGCTTCGTCTATCTCGTCGGTGCCATCGTCTCTGAACTGTTCGGTTCGAGCATGTTGAAGCTGAACGCGACGACAACGAGCCGCCTGCCCGTTCTCGGTGTCGCCTTCGGTTACGTGACGGCATTTTACTTGTTGTCGCTCGCCCTTCTTTCCATCCCGCTCAGTTTCGCCTATGCGTTCTGGAGCGGGGTCGGCACGGCCGCGACGGCGCTGATCGGCTTCCTCGTCTTCAAGGAACAAGTCCGGATTCAGACCGTTGTCGGCATCGGGCTTGTCATCATCGGGCTCGTCTTGATGAAACTATGAGGAGGGAAATCATGAAATCATATGGAATCTTACTGTTATCGATTGCGTTCGAAGTGCTCGGGACGTCGATGTTGAAGCTGTCGGACGGATTCACCAATCCGTTCCCGAGTCTCGTTCTCTTAATCAGCTTCGCCATCTCGTTCACGTTGATGGGCATCGTCTTGAAGACCATTCCACTCAGCATTGCCTATAGCGTCTGGGCGGGGCTCGGCACGGTCGCGACCGGGCTGATCGGGGTGTTCGTGTATGGGGAAGTGCTGTCGACCTTGAACAGCATCGGCCTGATCGTTATCGTACTCGGCGTCATCGTCATGAATCTTGGAAAACAGGAGGAGCAACCACATGCTGGCTGACTTGATCGAACAACAGGAACGGGCGTTACTGACGACCGAAGTGCGCACATCGCCTGAGCACTTGCACCATCTACTCACGGATGATTTTTTTGAAATCGGCAGTTCGGGGCGCATGTTATATCGGACGGCATCTGCCGCCACGATGGACCTCGGCGAGATTCACATCACCTTATCCGACTTCTCACTGGAGAACGTTCAAGACGACGTCGTCCTGACCACGTATCGGACCGAAGACCACTCCACCGGACGCATCGCCTTGCGCAGTTCGATTTGGGTGAACGTTGATGGCCAATGGAAGATGCGGTTCCATCAAGGAACAATCGTTCCGCCTTCTCGACACTAAATACGTCACCTCAAAAGGGAGTGTCCCAATCGACACTCCCTTTCACCGTACCTGGTTCATTTTTGTACATACCCATCATGTTCATTTTGCTTATAATCAAGCCATCCGATGAGGTGAAAGGAAGATGAACATGAGTCAACACACAAAAAAGCAATGGTTTCAATCCGTTCGTCCGAGGCGTTCCGTAGAAGAACAGCTGGCTCTCAAAGCGTCGCGTGAAGCGAAATTGACGTTCGAGCCGACCATCCCGCTCGATGCCATCCGTAAAAAACGACCGACCGTCACCGTCACGTTCACGGTCGGGGGCTTCGGCGTCCATAACGAGTCCACCTTCACGTTTTTTGAAGATGGCGCAGTCAAGCGGGAAATCATCTGGCGTGAAGAGTTCGACTTGAGCACGGCGATCCCCAAATCCGGTTGGTACAGCGAAACAGATGCCTTCCGCGTCCATGAGCGATTCGTGTCGCTCGTCTCCCATCGCTGGCCTGACGTGTTCGAAGAGAAAGGATGCTTCACGATGGACGGGACGCAATGGAACTTCACCGTGAACCGTCACGGCAAACTGTTGCATCAACATGAGGGCAGCAACGCCTATCCTTCCAATTGGAAAGCTGTCATCGAACTGTTCGGGATCTCTTGAACGAAAAAAGATCACCCACAGCGGGCACTCTCCATTCAGAGGGCTTGAATCATCTCGACTCGATTGCCGAACGGGTCGCGGAACTCGAACCGGTCGAATCCAGGAATCGGGATGCCCGTGAGCCGCTCAATCCCTTCCGCTTCGAGCTTCTGTCCCCATTCCGCCAAATCGGTCACGGCGTAGGCGACGTGTCCTTTTGTCGACAGTCGGTCAACCCCGTCCTCGGTGCCGACGTGGACGCTCTGGTCGCCGACCTCGAGCCAAAACCCGCCCCGTCCTTGAAGTGACGCCGGTTTCTCGATTTCTGGAAGACCGAGCACGCCGCAATAAAACGCACGGGCTCGTGTTTCCTCCCCTTTCGGGATGGTGATTTGCACGTGATGGATGCCTTGAATCATGTCGTTTTCCCCTTTCGATACGTCAACCCGACGAACTGAAGTTTTTGGTTGAACAGGCGCGGATACGCCAGATAGCCGACCATGACCGCCGAAATCGATGCGGTCGTCAAGATCAGGAATAAGATGAGCAATTGATAGAGCACCGCCTCCATCGGGTCGGCCCCGCCGATGATGAGACCGCTCATCATACCCGGTAGTTGGACGAGCCCCATCGTCTTCTGCGCCTCGACGGTCGGAATCATGCTCGTGCGGATGGCGCTCTTTAAACTGCGCTCAATCGCTGCTTTCGGTGTGCCGCCGAACGACAAGATGAGCTCAATCACTTCATCGCTCCGCTCGACCTCGTCTTTGAACTTGTTCAAGAACAGGAGCGACAACACCATACAGTTCCCGATGACCATGCCGCTGATTGGGATGACTTTCTCCGGCTCAAACGGGATGATGCCGAGTCCAATCATGAGGCCCATCGTCAACGTCTCGACCGTGACGAGCGTGAGCAGAATCATCCATGTGATGCCAGGAATACCGTCCCCTTTCTTGATGATGTTCTGTGTCGCCGCCCCAATCATCAAGAGAATCATGAGCAACATGAACACCGGGCTGTCGCTCTCGAAGACGAACGTCAAAATGTAGCCGATGATGAGCAACTGAACAATTGACCGCACCGTCGCAATCAAGATGTCGCGTTCGAGCCCGAGTTTCAAGAACAGCGCCAAACCGAGCGGGATGGCGACGAAAATCAATGAGGTCATCAGTTCGATGAACGTCATAGCTCTTCCCCCCTCACGAAACGACCGATCATCGGATTGTCGGACTCGTCGATGAACGTCGCGTCGCCGAATTCAATCAATTCCCCGTTTCGCAAAAACCACATGTCATCACTGACACGCCGGGCCTGATCCAAGTCGTGCGTGATCCAGACAACGGTGACCCCGAAGTCTTTTTGCAGTCTCACAATCAACCTCTCAATCTCTTTCACAGTCCGATAGTCGAGGCTCGCCGTAATCTCGTCCAATAACAGCACGTCCGGCTTGTTGACGAGCGTCCGGGCAATGGCGACACGACTCCGTTCCCCGCCCGACAACGTCTTGATCGGTTGGTCGAGCGAGATGCCGCCTAAGTCGACTTTCTGCAACAGGTCCGCCGCCCGCTCCCGTTCGAGCGTCTCACCGAAGATGGCTTTCGGCAAGTTCATATTGTCGTACACCGTCCCGTCAATCATCGGCGCGCTTTGAAACGCCATGCCGATTCGCTGGCGCAGTTCGATAACGTCAATCGAATCGATGTTCTCCCCTTTGAAATAAATCGCACCGGCGTCCGGTGATAACAGGCCGTTGATGTGCTTCAGGCACGTCGTCTTGCCGGCACCGCTCGGACCGACGAACGTCGTGATGCGTCCTTGCCGGAAATATCCCGTCACATTATGTAAAATGTCTCCATGACTCACGTTTTTGAATTCGATAATCTGCATCGGTGTCGTCCTCCATCATGTCATGCTGTCTGTCTCAAGCAATGAATACATATACAAATCGTCATATTTCCCTTGCGTTAACTCATACCCCCGTAGCAACCCTTCTCGCGTAAATCCGACCCGCTCGAGTAGCTGTTGTGACGCGGTATTCGCCGGCTCGACGAGCGCCTCGATACGATGGAACCCGAGTTGTGTGAACCCATGACGAACGACCGCGCGGAGCGCCTCACCGGCAATGCCTCTTCCCCAATGATTCGAGCTGAGCTCAAACCCGATTTCGGCTCGCTGGTGCTTCGCTGACACGTTCAAAAATCCGCAACTGCCGATGACCTCGTCTTGCCCGGTCAACGTGATTCCCCAGCGGACACCTGTCCCTTCCTCGATAATCGAATCGTACCAGGCAATCTCTTCTAACGCATCCTCTAACGACGTGAACGGGTCGAGTCCCATATGGCGGACGACCTCAGGTTTCGATAAATATGCCAACAGGTGTGGCGCATCGTCCGCTGTCACCCGCCGTAACGTCAGCCGATTGGTGCTGAGTGACATCACGATCGGTACCCTTCCTCGACCACAACATCACCATTCGCATCGAGTAGCGGAGTGATGCCTCCACCTGTCCCGACCCACGTCTGGATATAGTTCACGCCGGTGTCCGTATCGACGAGGATGGTGATTTGTCCAAGTTCCGGCAGTTGTTCCGTCAACTTGACGTGAAACCGTTTCGATCCTGCCGCTTCTTCTGCTGTTTTCTTTTTGAATAACATCCTACCCCCACCTTTCTACTTCTAACTGTACGCAACATAGCTTCTCGTTTCAATGAATGAGAGACATCCATGGCTGCCGGATGCGAAACCCCTTTAATCCATTCAAAAAAATACGCCAGACTGTGGCGTGTTCAAGAATAGCTCCGCTCGATGACGAAGCTCGTCTTATCCCCTCTAAAGTAGGAACGTGAATATTCAATCGTACGTCCAGAGGCGTCCTCGGTCACCGTCTCGATATAGAAACACGGCGTACCGAGTGGACAGTCGAGCAGCCCACTCACTTTCTCATCAGCGAGGGCAATCTCGAGCGCCTCCGTCGTCTTGGCGACATGGACGTCATGGACTTGTGACAACGTCTGAAAGAGCGAGTGCTCGGCCTGGTTTTTCGTGATGCCCGGTGCGACCTGCCATGGGATGAACGATACTCGACCGCGCTTCCCTTGTACGGCGATGAACGGTGCCAGCCGGCTTGGTAAAAGCGTTCCGTACGATTCTGGTCTTGATTGAGCTCGCCAATGAGATTGCCGTAATTTGCCCGGAAGCTTGGCTCGTTAACTTCACGAATCTTGCCCGTATCGTCATCAAAATTCACCTGACGACGCCGTCATCACGAAGTCAGGTCCGCTTCCAATCACCATCGGGTCACTCCCGCTGCCAATCAAAGGATTCATCACAAATTTGAAGACGTTTGAACAACTCGCGATTCAAGAGATTATCTCAGGTTCGCACCACGACGCCTATCCCGCCGGCTTGATGAATCCACTCATCCAAGATGAGTAAAAATTGATTCAGCTATTCGATGTGTATGAAGCGCGTTTACCACAATTCAACTTATTTAGGCGATGTTTTTCGCATCTCTAAGCGTCTCAGGACGCGTTCTACGGTGATGGCGTCACACGAGAGACGCTCGATGCGATTCAACCTGGAGACTCGATTGAGGTCATGGTCCACCCGGCCGATCTCGATCCCATACTCCCGAGCGTCACGTCTTACCTCGATGCACGTCTCGTCGAGAAAGACCTGCTCACCTCCTATCACCGCCCCGATTGGTGGGCATAACAAAAGCGAGTCCTTATGCGGGACTCGCTTTTGTCATAGCTGGAAATGTTGTTTGATTCGTTCAGCGACCGTCGCCGCATCGAGATGCGTGTTGTTGATGCGCAAATAGTTGTCGACGTCGAGTTCCCCGTGCTGTGAGTTCAATCGATAGAGCGTCGCCGTCTGCTTCAACTCACCTTCCGACCAGGCGATATCCCGCTTCGTCGGCTTATGTGTCAGCCGGTTCTCCGTTTGGTTGCGGATCAGCCGCTCTTCGATGTCCGCCTCGAGCTCGACGTAGTAGATATCGGCCCCGTTCGACTCGAACAGGTCGGTCACTTGTTTGATATACGCCCAGTCCTCTACTAAATCAAACGCCCAGACGAACGTGAAAATCATTCCGTCCAAGTCACTTTTCGCGACCGCTTCGAACAATTCGTGGCGGAACAGCTGGACGAGGCGGCGGCCTTCGTCCGTCCCATAACTGAAGAACGGACTGACGAGATCAATCGTCATATGGTTATGGAACAGCTTTAAATCCGTGATGCTGGCGAGCTCTTGTCCGACCGTCATCTTGCCGACGGCTTGTGGACCGAATAATACGACGAACTTCATATCTAATCCCATCCCTACTGTCATTTTCAACAGCATATCATATTGCTCGACTCATCGAATAGGAACGGAAGGCACGGGTCGTCCAAAAGGGCTGCATGTCGGTTTCCCCTTTCTGAAACGTTACTCTAACCCATTCCCGTTTTAAAAAAAGTCAGTCCAAATCCAGATAAATGTGTGTGCCCCAACAAATATTTGTTTACCCCTGCTTCATATGAGGAATAGGCATATCATCTATGTGTATGAAGGAAGGTGTCATCCCGTGACTTGTCCACGCTGCGGAGCGAAGACCCGCTCGAAAACCACTGTTTGTCCGACGTGTGGCCATCGCCCACGTCGCTTGAAATGGATTGCTGTCCCCATCGTCATCGCACTCATCGCGTTCGTCTCGTTTTTGACGAACGCCTATCTCACCGACACTCCGCGCTCGAGTGAATCGCTCGCCGACAAAGTCGATTTGAACATCACCGAAGATACGGTCTCGGCTAACGGGGCTAACACCGTCGACCTCGAGACGTTGCAAGATAGCCTATATACCGTCGGCACGGGTACCGGGTTTTTGATTAGCCCGCAAGATGTATTGACGGCGGCCCATAACGTCGCCGGCATCACCCGCGTCACGATGAAACATGGTGACAAGACGGTGAATGGAACGGTCATCGGCCGAACTGACGCCATCGCCGTCATCCGCATCGAAAAAGTAAAAGCGACCCCGTTCTCGTTCAGTCACGCGATTGTCGGACCCGACGAATCGGTGTTGACACTCGCACCGGACGAACAGATTGAAGGAACGCTCACGTTCGAAGAAGACAGCTATCGCCGCGAATTCGATTTACCGAACCGCGCCATCGGCAGCCCGATCGTCACGGCCAATGGACGAGTGCTCGGCCTTCACTTGGTGACGAAGACGCTCCCGGTCGCCTTGTTCGAACAAGACGTACTGTCGTTCCTCGAGTCGGACACGCCGGCCCCGCCACCGACGAAAAAACGCAGTACGCCGGCCGCTGAACTCGCACCGGTCGCACCGATCACACCGGTCCCAAAACGAGAAGAGCCGGCAGAACCCGCTCCAGCTCCAGCTCCAGCTCCAGAACCGGAACCGACACCGGAACCAGAAGCTGCTCCCGAAGCTCCAACTGAAACTGAGGAGCCAGCAGAAGAACCGGTACCGGTTGAAGAGGAAGCACCAGCCGAGCCGGAACAACCGGCCGAAGAACCCGAGACGCCTCCCGTCACGGAACAACCGACCGAGCCTGACGTCCCTGTGACCGAACCGGCGGAACCGGTCGAGCCAGAGAAGCCAGCCGCTCAGGAGAAAGAAGCGGAAGCAGCGGCACCGGTCAAAAAGCAAGACAAATCGAACACAAAACCAAAGGCAGATCAGCCCGACACAAAACCGAAACAAGACAAGAAAGACAAACCGGCACCACCGCCCGTCACCGAGGAGAAACCGGACGCAACTGACGCGACCGAGGATGTCCCGGACGAGCCGGTGGAAGACGAAGAAAGCACGCCATCGGAATGATGACGTGCTTTTTCATGTGTCTTTTCGAGAGCGCCGCTGCACGTTGCCGACCGCGGCCCCGAATAGGAGCAGGATAATCGACAACATCCAAAATGGCATCACGTCCTGCAACAACCAGACGATGAGCGCACTGATGGCGATGACGACACCCATCCATAAGAAATTTGACTGTCCCATTTCGTTCACCTCGGTCTCATCATAGCACATCAATTCGATGCGCCGTCGCCTGGGGCGGCAGCGAGCGGGTCATCTTTTCATCGTGCTCGACGCGGACGTATTGCCCGACGGCGAGCGGCGTCTCATCCTCTCGAAGTGGCTCTTCCCAGTGAAACACGATGCCATCGAACGGTTCGGCATCTTGATTCGGCGCGACCCGCATCCACGTCGGTTCGAGTTCGACAATATAACCCGTGAACGTGACCATCTCCATCCCTCCATTTCCTCGGAAATCCTTCCCTATTCTTTTCCCATTTTTTGAAATAACTCTACTCGTTCGTCCGAATGCTCGGTATAATGAAGCAACACTCATTTACGCCGGGAGGGACCCTCATGAAACACACCATCGATTTACACCATCCAGACTTTCAACGCACCTTCCTCGAGATGATGCTCCTTGAAGAAATGATTGACGACTATAACGCTGAAGCGATCGAGTCGCTCGTCGTCCGCGGCGAGACAAACTTTCCGGACGACCCGTTTTTTCCGGCGATGCGGGCATATCCGCTCATCCGTGAAGGCGAGTTCGGTCAGGCCCGCGACGTGCTCGAAGCCGCGAGCGCAAAAGGCGACCATTACATGATCCACTGTCTCCATGGCATCTTGAGCGACGATACGAATTTCTTGTTCGAGGCCGAGCAGCATTTCCTTCGCGCCGTCGAACGCTATCCGGACGTGCCGATGGTCCAACGCGCGATCGCCGTCCATTACTTCAACCGCAAGTTTTACGGGGAGGCCGGACTCCACTTGATGCATTACGTCCGGCTCGCCGGGTTCAACGAAGAGACCGTGCCGATGCTGCTCGAATTCTTCCAAGCGTTCGATGAGATTCCGCTCGAGATGAACGATGAGCTCCTCAAGGTGGCCATCGGGTACTTGAACGCGAACCCGCGCAACCCGCGCGCCCACTCGCTCTATGCGTCGATTTGCAGCCATCGGGTCGAGATGCTCGTCAAACGGTTGCCGGAAGACAATCATCAGCTCGATGACGAGACGATTGCGATGCTGCTCGAGGTCGAAGAGCACGGCATGTGGAGTGCGACATATGACGACAGTGAGGACCATATGTTCCGCGCCATGTTCGCCGATTATATCGACAACGTGGTCTTGCCGAACACGTCCAGACTGTATGTATATCGCTTACGTCTTCGCTACTGGTACCACCGGCTCACGCACCGCTTGACCGGGGGTTACGGGGACTCGATGCGTTCGTCGTAAACAAACAAGGGGTCCTGCCACCGCATGTCGGTGACTGGACCCCTTGTTTTTATCCCATATACGGATGAATCGGTCCGCGCAACTCGAACGAGTAGTCCTCGTGGTTGACGATGCCGACGACCTGGTCGCTTTCGAGCAACTGCAGCAAAAACTCGGCCATCTCTTCGGCCGTATGATACTTCTCGACGTTTTGGCTATAATCAAAGTCCTCTTCTTCACGGGCACGGTTCGCAAAGCCGGTCTCCGTCGCGGCCGGTGCGAGCACTTTTGCCCGCAGCTTATCCCCGTCGTTCATGAGCTCTCGGGCGAGCCCTTCCGTATAGGCACTGACGAAGAATTTCGACGCGCTGTACGTGACACCTTTTTTGGCGATGTGATAGCCGACGACAGACGCGATGTTCACAAGCGTCGCCCCTTCGACGTTGTGATAGTCGCGGACGTATAGGCTCGAGAGCACCGTCAACGCCTCCACGTTCAAGCGGATCATGTTCTCGATTTTTCCGACCTCGACGTCTTTCACGAGATTCGAGTCCCCGAACCCGGCGTTATTGACCCACGTCTCGATATCGAGATCGGCGAGTGACTCATACAATCCGTACACGTTCTCGCTATAAGACAAGTCTTTCGCTTTGATGATGACGTCACTCTTCGGTGAAATCGATTTGATCTCACTTCGTAACTTCTCGAGCTCGTCGTGGCGGCGTGCCACGAGCACGAGTGACTTTCCTTGCTTGGCGAGCAATTTCGCCGCTTCATAGCCAATGCCTGAACTTGCCCCGGTGATGACGGTATATTTCATAATCCTGTCCCCTTTTCACTGTAATCGAGATTGATATCTCTCTTCGGCATTTCCCCTAACCTTGCCCCCTCAATCCTTGGAACACTCAAAAACCGTCCTCCCCCGGACAGGAAAGGACGGTCCACATTACGTTTGGAAGCGACCGATGAGCGTCTGCAAGTCTCCGGTCATATTGCCGAGCGACTCGGCGACACCGTTCAACTCTTGAATCATCGCGAGCTGGGCGTCGGCCGTCTCACCGACGCTACGCATCGTCTCGGCCGTGCCTTCACTGTCACTCGCCATATGGATTGCCGCTGTCGCGACTTGTTTCGTCGTCGTCGCGATCTCGCTCGAGGCGATCCGAATCTGTTCCGTGTTCTCGACCGAGGCGTGCAATTGCCCGACGATTTGTTGGAACGACGCCGTCGCTTCTTCAAGCAGCGCCGTGTTCGTCTCGACGCGGCGGGCACTGATGGCGTGACGCTCGAGCACCGCATTCGACTGCGTTTGAATCGATTCAATCAAGCCGGCGATTTGAGACGCCGATTGTTTCGACTGTTCCGCAAGCTTGCGGACTTCTTCGGCGACGACGGCGAAGCCTTTCCCTTGCTCCCCGGCCCGGGCCGCTTCGATGGCCGCGTTCAAGGCGAGCAGGTTCGTCTGGTCGGTGATCGACTGGATGACCTCGGTAATGAGGGCAATCTCATCTGACTGTTGTTTCAACGCCGTGATTGATTGACCGGTCACGACCGTCTCCGATTCGAGGGCGAGCACTTCTTGTTTCGCTTGTTGAATCGTCTGTTCCCCGCGTTCGGCGAGCTTCAGACTCGTCTGGACGTCTTGGCTGATCGTCCCGATCGACGTGGCGATTCGTTCGACGCCTTCATCGGCCGCCGCGACCGCCTGTCCGCTCTTCGAAGCAGCCGCCGCCTGGTTGACCGTCTCACCGACGACTTGTTCAATCATCCGCGTCGTCTCCTCTGTCTGCGACGACATCTCTTCTGTGCTCGCGTACAGTTCTTCCGACTGCGCCGTGATTTCTTGGGCGTTCCGGCTCACTTCGTCGATGAGTTCGCGGAGATTGCCTTTCATCTGGTTGAAGCCAAGCATCAACTCGCCGATTTCATCGCGCGTGAGCGCTTGAAGGTCAGCGCGTGTCAAATCACCGTCGGCGACGATGCCGACCTCGTCCGATAGTTGGCGAAGCGGGACCGTGACCATGCGTTGGAGGAAGTAGCCGGCGCCGAGCGTGAGTACGAAAATGATGACGGCGATCACTGCAGAGTATATCAATGCACTTTGACCTCGACTCTCAAGCTGCGCTTGCTTCGCCAACATCGCGGCTTCCGATTCGGCTTGCATCGTCTCTCCTGACTCAATGATTGATGCCGTCACATCCGGCAACAACCGGAGCGCGAGTCGGTCCACTGTCTCTTGATCATCCGCGTCGATTGCTTGAATCAACTGTTGTGCTAAGTCATCGTAACCTAATGCGTATGACATCAAGTTCTCTAGTTCTTTCGTCTCTTCTGTCGAAGGCGAAAGTTCTAACAAGGCATTGATTGCTTCTTTTTTCTCTTCTGACCCTTGCTGCTCTGCTTCAAGCCGGGCCGGCTCTTGTTCAAGAATATAACCACGCAGGCCATACGCCTGACGGACCATCCCTAACGATAATTCATCGGCCGCCTTCATCCGCATGACATCTGATGAAATCATTTCTTCATATCGGCTCGTCGCATCGTTCAACGCCATCAGATTGTAACCCATCCCAATTACGACGAGTAAAAGAATCATTCCGATCCCGCCAAACAGTTTCTGCGTCAATGTGAGTTGATTTAGCCTTTTTTTCATCTTCTCGAGGAACGCGTCCTCTCACACCTCTATTTCTATCAAATTTTGGAATCACATGATTTCTATCGGTTTGTGCAAACGGTTTTCCACATTTGTTTCCAATTATTTTAATGGATTGACCTTATTTACGAGTCTTATGTTCCATTTATTGTCACAAAAAAAGACCACAGCCCATCATGGCTGCGATCTAGCTTCATAACTTGAACTGTGACACGCGATTCGATAGTTCGACCGCACGTTGTTCGGTCTCCTGCATCCGTGCCTGCACGTCGTTGAAACGCTCGACGGACAGTTGGACTTTCTCCGAAATCGACTGCGTCCCGTCCGCCCCTTCGGTCACGGTCGTCGCGACTTCTTGGATGACGTGGAGGATGCTATCGGTCATATGACGGAGTTGGAGCGCGTTCGTCTCGAACGTCTCTGCCGTCTGGCCGAACACGGTCGCATCTGCCTCATATTGAGTGGCCGACTCCTCGAGACGGTCGTAATCCGCGAGCACTTTCGTGTCGAGGAACGTCAGCATATCGGCCGAGCTTGTATTGAGCCGGGCGACCGAATCGATGACCGTGTGCGATACCGCTTGAATCTCGTTCACCGTCTGGCGCGAGTTCTCGGCGAGCTTACGAATCTCCGAGGCGACGACGGCGAAGCCGCGACCGGCATCCCCGGCCCGGGCCGCCTCGATCGATGCGTTCAAGGCGAGCAAGTTCGTCTGGTCGGCGATGGTCAAGATGGCGCTCGTCAAGACGCGAATCTGTTCGACCGACTGCGCCCCTTTGATGGCGTCGTCGAGCTCGATGCGCTTCTTGTCGATGATGGTGTTCGCTTCCGTCTTCGAGGCGACAGCCTGCTCACGGAGCGCATGGGCCCGGCGCTCGACATCGCTCGCTGTCTTGGCGCTCTCGTTCGAGAGGTCGACGATCGTATCGATGGATCCGCCCATCTCGACCGTCGACGCGCTCATCTCTTGCGACGAAGCGGCCGTCTCTTCCATACCGGCCGTCAATTCTTCGACCGTGCCTGACGTCTCTTCCATATAACGGCTCAATTGTGTCACTTCCGTCGCCACTTCTTTCGACGACACGAGGACGACTTTCGCCGTCTTGTCGACGTCGACCATGATGTCACGTAGCGTGGCGAGGAACGTGTTGAACGAGCGGCTCACTTGAGCGATCTCATCGTTCGACGTGACCGGGATGGCCATCGTCAAATCGCCGCCTTGTGAGGCCAATTCGTCAAACTTCTCTTGGAGCACCCGCATCGGTTTGATGATTGAGCGCAATAAGCTCAGTCCGAGGAACAAGAGAAGGACGAACGCTCCGATCGTCACGACGAGCAGCGCGATGAGCGACTGCCCGAACTCACGTTCCATATTCGCGCCGACACGTTGTGAGCCTTCCGAGTTGTAGTCGACGAGTTCGGTTAAGCGTTGCGTGAAGTTATCGTATGTCGATTGTGACTGGGCGTCATAATACGAGCGGGCCATGCCGTTATTGCCGGACGTGCTGAAGATGAGCATGTTGTCCGATACGCGCTGATACATCTCCCACTGCCGACTGAAGTTGGCGAACAGCTCTTTGTCTGTATCGCCCGTCGCCGTCTGTTCGTATTTCGGGGCGATCTCATTGATGCGCGTCCGAATGTCTTTCATCTCGGTCATCAATTCTTCTTTCGCGGCCGCGTCTTCGGTCACGATGTGTTCGAGCTCGAGCGCGCGATAGTTCGCCGCGAGCGTATTCAGTTCATGGGCGTAGTCGAGCCCTTTGCTCCAGTTGTTGACGATATCATCGCCTTGCCGGTTCGCATCGGCGAGCGACAAGAGCGAGTAGCCGCCGACCCCTGCGACCATGAGGAGCGCGAGGATGACGAGTCCCCACAGCTTTTGACGGATGGTCAGGTTCTTGCCGGTCACCCGCTCCCCTTCACGCGTGCTCGACTTTCGCCACTTCGGTTTCCATTGAAAGCGCCGGACGTTCACACGGTTCCGTAACGCTGTCCACTTCTGTTTCACTGACATATGTATATTCCCCTCTCGCATGCAACGTTTCTTCCTATATCGTCTTGACGTCGAGGAATCTAAAGGGAATTGACCAAAATAAAAAAAGATGACTGAAAACTCAGTCATCTCTTGACTCGTTATTGGACGTTCAACACGGTCTGCGTACCTTCGATCATCTTGATTTCTGTCCATTTGACGACGCTCTTGCCGAGCGGATCGTTGGCGACCATGAAGTCGGCGAGCGCTTGCACTTTCAACGCGTCGACCGGCTGTTTCACGTTATTCAAACGGAAGCGTGATACTTTATTGAACATATCCAAAAATGCGATTTCTACTTTAGTCTCAGTCATGGGTTAGTCCTCCTTGGATGTGGGTGTGATTAGACGAGATCGTATTCGCGAACGACCGACACGGTGAAATCTTCTTGCTCTGTCAAGTCGAGCATGAGGTGACCGAACGCCTCGGCATTGTCAGCCGTGAGCGCCGCCCGGATCGGACCGAAGCGCTGCGTTTTCTTCGTCGGTTTCAAGCTGTTCAAATCGTGGTGCGTCGTCAAGACGAGCGTGGCTTTCTTTTCAGTCAATACGGCCATGGGGGATGGCTCCTTTCGGGGATGGATTACAATTCAGACGGATAGGTCGAGTCGAGACGCTCGAGCAGTTGAATCATGCGCTCAAGGCGCGTCTCGATCCGGTGGAGCAGATAGAGCGAGACGACGATCGGGAAGCCTAGGTTCGAGATGAGTTCGGGCCAGCTCATGGGCCCACCCGCTCATCGGAACAGCCTCCGGCGGGACGCTTCGATACACGCATCAGGGGTTCCTCCAATTAGAACGTCACGTGGAACTCACGCGACACGACGTAGGCGGCGGATTCGACCGCGAGAAGCGGAATCAACAGATCACCGAACTGCTTGATCTCCTCGGTCTCCATCCGCGCACCGAGTGGACCGAACCGGACGAGCTGACGCTTTTCTTTGCCGTCAACGAGCCGCTTCGTGTCAAGATAAAAGACGCTTGCGTATTCTCGATACACTGCCATATGTCTCACCTCCTTCGCCCCTATTAACCGAAGTTGGTGAATGTTTGCTCATATTTCCTTGTTACCTTTTTGTAACGACTATAGACCCATTCTGAATGAAGGCGTATTCATCGCCTCGAATCGGCTTTATTCCTTGAATTTACATACCAATTAGGGTATCTTAATAGGCGTCAACCGAATTTTGAAAACACGCCTAAAGTCCCACGAATTCATTTCCCCACTTTGAAAAAACTGACAGTTAATTACTTGAAAATGGGGTACTATACGGAGGAGGGCATTTTCGAAATGACCAGTTTGACTTGAAGAAGGAGATACTCTAGATGAACAGCTTAGACTTCGCACTCAACACCCCTATTCCTTCCGCTCAACTCGACTTCGACCAAACCGACCTGACGTTTTACGCGACTGACTGGGATGACTATCGCCCCGAAAACGCGAAGCCGCTCCTGTACAACGAACGCCCATTGACCGTCTATCCACTAAAAGAACTGAGCCGTGCGTTTCATGTCGCCGGGATTCCCCGTAGCCAGCAACAGCTGATCAAATGGGAAACCGACGGCGTCTTGCCACCGACCCCGTTCACGATGGGACGCAAGCGCTTCTATACGGAAAATCAGATTCGGACTATCGTCGACATCGCATTGGAATGCGGACTACGGCCCCGGACACACGTCAAAAAGACGAACTTCTCCGAGTTGGCCCATAAAGAATTGGCGTACATACTCCAGTTAGAATTAAAAACCAAACTGCCGCATGAATGAGCGGACATGAGACAGCCCTTCCTGACGATTCAGGAAGGGCTGTTTTTGGATGGACGAGGGGCGATGGCGCTCAAATACAAATCAAGCGATGTTTCGACCTCTGTAGCGACCAGATTGATAAAGTCGTTGTACATTTCTGTCGTATGCGTCCGATCTAGCGCATTGTAATAACTCAGGCGATTTTCGACTTTGATGACGACAGGCGGATAACCGGACTTCATCAACTCCAAATTGAGCAATAACCGAGACGTACGACCATTTCCATCAATGAACGGATGAATCCCCTCGAACTTAGCATGCAATAAAGCACCCCGTTCAACTGGATGCATCGTATTCGTCTCTGTTTCATACCAATTTATCAGCTGCTCCATCTGTTCTTGAATGAGATAAGGAGGCGGCGGCACATGAGCGGATCCAGCAATAAACACTTGCTGATCCCGATAGACGCCTGCATACGCATCATCAATGCCTTTCAAGACGAGACGGTGCAAATTTTTAATTTGCCACTCCGTCAGCGGCTCTTCACGTCGAACAATTTCTTCGACGTAGGAAATGGCATCTTGGTGGTTGATTACTTCTAGATGTTCTCGCATCGTCTTCCCGCCAACCGTTATACCTTCCAACACCACTTTGGTCTCGTTGATTGTCAACGTATTTCCTTCAATGGCATTCGAGTTATATGTCCATTCTAAAAAGAGTTTTGCTCTCAAACTTTGAAGCGTATACGTCGGCAGCGGTCGGCTTTGATCTAGTTGCTCTTTTTTATTCGTCAGTTGCTCAAACATATAACCCGCTTCCTTTCTCTCAAGTGTTCGTGATTTAATTATACGCTTGTTTACCTGAGCAAGTCGATTTCGAGTGAACGCCTCATTCCATCTTTAATCGGCAAGGATACCCCCTACTTCAATCGTGTCCCGGGCACAGCCCGACGATAAGTGGGAGAGGAATTGCCGCCGGGGCCGAATCGTGTACGTCCGACTCAATGAACGGTATCGGCATCGACGCGAACGAACTGCCGTACATCTTCGAGCGCTACTACCGGGGCACGAACACGACCGACGCACTCGGCAGCGGCCTCGGTATGGCGATTTCCCGGGATATCATCAAAGCGCACGGCGGCACTGTCACGGTGACGAGTGCGCGCGGGTCTGGAACGACGATTCGCATCGAGTTGCCGGCCTGACGCGAGCGGCAAAAAAACCGCAGACACGTAACATGTCTGCGGTCCATTCAAAAGGATCCGCTCAACGGAGCGAATCCTTTTTCGTTGTGTCATAATCCTCAATCCACGTCTCGAGCTCGTCAACCGGGAGCGGACGTGAGAACAAGTAGCCTTGCATCTCGTCACAACCGAGCGAACGGAGCGTGTCGAGCTGTTCCGGTGTCTCGATGCCTTCGCACACCGTCTTCAATTCGAGCCCACGAGCGAGCTCGATGATTGACTGGACGATGACGTTTCCGGTCGGGTCGTTGTCCGTCACTTGGATGAACTGACGATCAATTTTGATCTCGTGGATCGGATAGTGCTTCAAATAGACGAATGCCGAGAATCCGGTCCCAAAGTCGTCAATCGAGATCGAGAAACCTTGTTCCCGGAAGGCGATGAAGCGTTCGATGACGTGCTGTTGATTCTCCATCCCGACGCTCTCGGTGATCTCGAACGTCAAATAGTTCGGACAGACGTCCATCTCTTTGACGATTTGGCCCAACTTCTCGACGACCCCGTCCGATAGAAAATGACGAGCCGACAAGTTCAGTGCGAGTTGATACATCCGTCCCGAGGCGTGCCACGTTTTCAACTGACGGCATGCCTCGGCGAGTGCCCATTCCTCGAGGGCGATGATGACGCCCGTCGACTCGGCGATCGGGATGAAGTCGAGCGGTGGGATCAACCCGTGTTTCGGATGAATCCAACGCATCAATCCTTCAAATCCATTCAGTTTTCCGGTCGCCGCTTCGATCTTCGGCTGATAATAGAGTGTGAACTCGTTCAAGGCGAGCCCTTTACGGAGGTTCATCTCAAGCGTCAGGCGTGCCGTCGCCTTCTCGCTCATCTCCTCTTCGTAAAAAGCGATTCCTCCACGCTGCACGTGACGCTCATTGGCCGTGATCCGAGTCGTATCCATCATCTCGAGCGTCGAACGTGACTTGTCCTCGATCGAGATAAAGGCGCTCATCGTCAAGACGACATCGAGTTCCCCGACCGCGAACGGCTCGTTCGTCACCGTCTCGCAAATCAAATCGGCGTATCCTTTGACTTTGATTCGGTCCCCGTAAGGCGTCCATAGCAGGAAACCGGATTGAGAAATCCGCGCCAAGAGCGAGACGTCGACGACTTGCTGGATTCGTTCTGACAGTTCGATGACGATCTCGTCTGCCCGTTGGATACCGATCGCCGTCTCGACGGAGCGGAACTCGTCCGCCCGCAAATAAATCAATGACCCGAGCTGATGCGGTGTCTGCTCCCGGAGCGCGTCCACGCGTTCGATGAAGCCGTTCAAGTTCATGAGTCCGGTCTGTTCATCCGTATAGGCGAGCTTGGCGAGATGGTCGTCAATCTCTTGACGGTCGAGCCGGAGATAAAGGATGGCGATAAAATCGGACAGCGTGCTGACAATCAATTCCTCGATAAACGTCCATTGCCGCGGCTCAAACGTCTCGCAACAGATGACCCCTTTGGCCCGATTGTTCGCATAGATCGGCGCGTCGAGCATCGAGTACACCCGCTGCCCTTCCACGAAATGTTGCTGGTACAAGTCCTTCACCCACTCATGGGTCCGGACGTTCTCAAACGGCAACACCCGGTTCGTCCGTAGGGCGTCGAAATAGACAGGTGCGTCCCCACGCATGACCGTCAATGCCGGTTCACTCGGGCCACTCTCTTTCGAATAGGCGACTTGGCAACTGATCGATGCGTACGTCTCGTCAAAGTGCCAAATCGAGACCGTATCGACGTTGAGCATATCGGAGACGACTTCGCACATGTAATGAAGCGTCTGTCGCACCGCTTCCTCCGTCACGTCGGGCATCCGGACGAGTTCGAACAGTTTCTCTTGATGTTGTCGGTATGTTTGTGATGAATTGTTCCCCTCGTTCATAAGTCCCCTACTCTCGTTCAAACGTTTTGCATTCATGATAGCACGAAAAGATATATAAATAGGTTTCCAAAATTCAACAGAAAGTCAATTTTCGATTCCCCTGTTTCTTTAGTACTTCTTCTTCGTCCACGCCCAAAATTATTGACCTTATTTTCAACGGAATCCACTGATTGAGCCATTTCCACCATTGCTTGCCGTATGTGTAAACCCTACAATAAACTTGTATCGTTTTACCTGTCGATAATTGTCAATTGAAATTGAAGAGAAGGAAGTGACCCCATGTCCCCTAAGTCCGGCCTCATGTACTCATTCGCAGCCATCGCCGCCGTAAGCATCATCGCCCAGGCCGACGAAGTCGCAGCAGCCAGCACACACGTCGTCCGTGCCGGTGACACACTTTGGTCGATCAGCCAAACACATAACGTGTCGGTCGCCCAGTTGAAAGCAAGCAACAACTTAAGCTCTGACCGTCTCGCCATCGGCCAAACGCTCAAATTGAGCGGGAGCGCCCCGAGCACATTAAAACCCGCCGCTACAACGGCGACGTCAAGTTCGACGCAAGTGACGACAGACGCCTTGAACATGCGCCTCGCCGCAGGCACATGGCATAAAGTCCTCGTCACTATCCCGAAAGGCCAGGCGCTCAAGCCGATCAAAACGAGCGGTGCCTGGACGAAAGTCAGCTATGGCGGAAAGACCGGTTGGGTACATAACGGCTACTTGACGACCGCATCCGTCAAACCGGCCACACCGAGCACACCGACTCCAGCCACACCTTCTACACCGGTCACATCAAGCGATGCTACCGTGACGACAGCCGACTTGAACCTGCGCCGCGCCGCAGGAACGTGGCACGACGTACTCGTCACTATCCCGAAAGGTCAAGCGCTCACACCGATCAAAACGAGCGGCACTTGGACGAAAATCAGCTATGCCGGGAAGACCGGGTGGGTACATAACGGCTACTTGACGAATTCATCCGTCAAACCGACTACTCCAACGACGCCGAGCCAACCGGTCGCACCGTCGAAACCGGCCATCAAAGAAGAGAGCATCAACCAGTCTTACGTCACGACGGCGAATTTGAACGTCCGTCAAGGCCCAGGGATCGGTTACGCCCTCGTCACGAACATCCCGAACGGCACGACCGTCAAAGCGACGAAACAGAGCGGCACGTGGGTGTACGTCACGTATAACGGCAAGAGCGGTTACGTCAGCACCGGCTACTTGAAACAGACGACGACGGCACCGAGCGCGCCGGTCACTCCGAACGCCGGAGACGGCGGTGCGGGCAACGAATCGTTCGACTATGTCGTCAATACGCCATCGCTCAACGTCCGCGCCTCAGCCTCGACAAGCTCTGCCGTCATCGGCAGCGTCACGGCCGGACAGACGCTCCGGGTCGTCCAAACGTCGAACGGCTGGCATCAAATCTATATCGGCAACACGACCGGTTTCGTCGCGGCTTCATACGTCAAAGCGGTGCCGAAAGGTTCTACGACGGCACCGTCAGGCTCGTCTGATGGACTAGCGAAGAGTCTTGCCGCCATCGCGGTCGCCAAAAAATATGTCGGCACGCCTTACATCTGGGCGTCCTCGAACCCGGCCAACGGTGGGTTCGACTGCTCTGGACTCATCTATTACGCCTACAATCAGGCAGGCTACAGCGTGCCCCGCACGAACGTCGCCACGTATTGGTCCGGATCTTATTTCGGGACACAGCTCAGCAAGACGTTCGTCCCGAAAGCGGGCGACCTCGTCTTCTTCGAGAACACGTACACGGCGGGCCCGTCACACATGGGCATCATGATCGATTCGGACACGTTCATCCATGCCGGGACGTACGGACTCGGCTACAACACGATCAGCAAAGAGCCATATTGGAAATCACGCGTCATCGGCTACAAACGACCGTGACCTTCGGCGCATTGGAAGACCCGACCTTTGTCGGGTTTTTTTTCGTGGGGCAGGATTTCCCTCGAAAGACTCGAACACGAAAGATAGAATGGGAAGAGAAAGAAGGAGGTGTCCGATGGGAAATAATCGATTCGCTAAAATTCCGTACCGAACTTACACGATGGCCCTCGCCGTCGCTTGTCTCATCGGCGTATTGTTATTCGGGCTCGGACTGAGCTATTACTGGAAAGAAAAGCACGTCGCCGTCGATGAAACGGTGCGCGACTTGAATCATGCCTCTGACTTGGCCGGGGTCGAGTCGTACCTCGTCTTGCATCACGCGGCCAAACTGTACGAGACGAACTCCGAGCAACCGACCGCCCTGTTGTCGGCCCCGTACCGTGAACGGGCGCTCCAATACAATCTTCAACTGCTCGACGACTTCGAGACCGGGGTCGATGAACGGGAACGGGACGCCCTGCTCCGTTTCTCCGAACAGCTCGAGGACACGTTGAACGAAGACGGGTCGAGCCGATTCGAGGCCGTACCGTTCGACGTCATCGCGTCGATCAATCGGCGCTGGCTCTACCAAGGTCTCGAGCGGACCGCCCAGGCGAACACGGCCTATGAATTGACCGACGCCGTCATGCGGATGCAGATGGCGTTCGTCGAAGGTGTGACGAATCTGCTCGCCGAGACACCAAACCGAGACCAGCTCGACTTCGAGGTCTCGACGATCGCGAACGAGGCTCGGCTGATCGAAGACATCGTCGCGACCGATCCGTCGCTGAAAACCAAATCGGTCGAAGACTTGATCGAGAGCGCGCTCGCACTCGGACGGGTGACGGCCGCCAATTCGACGCTCGAGGCCCGTTACGTCAACGGGACGAGCTTCTATGAGGACTCACACGCCGCCCTTCAAACCGTGCGGTCGACGGCAGATGACACGCTCATGGCCGAGCGTGACCGTTACGGGACGCTCGCCATCGCCGCCCTTCTCATCACGATGCTGTTGTCGGCGGGTCTTCTGCTCGCCCTCTGCTACACACGCAAGATGTATGCCCACGACTTGGCGCACTTGAAGGCCCGTGCCCTCGCCATCGACCCGAGCACGGAACCGGTCGCGGAATCATTCCCGCCGAACCATGACTTCCGCGGCATCGAGGACGAACTCCGCGAGATTGCCGTCAGTGTCCACTCGACGGTGCACACGCTCGAGACACAATCGGACGACCTGCTCCGGTATCATGAGCGCTGGTCGTCGCTCTTCTCCGAGACGGGACTCGCCATCGCCTTGATCGATGACACGTACGACTTCATCGAACGAAACGATGTGTTCCGCCAGTTCTTCGGGGAACGTAACTTATATGAGATCAACCAACTGTTCACCGACACGGGACGCCGCCTGTTGCGCGAGGCGCTCGCCGGGGTGACGGAGAACGGGACGAGCGCCCAGTTCATCTTGCATTTGAAAGGTGAGCACGTCCGCTTCTTGAACGTCAAGATCATCCCGCTCAAACGCGGCGAGACGCTCACCTATTACCTCATCCTCGAAGATGAGACCGAGCGTGTCGAGCGTGAGCGCAAAGTCGACCGGCTCGTCCGCTTCGACCTCGCCACCGAGCTCTATAACGAGTACGGTTTCCTCCGCGCGTGGGAGAAACAAGACATCGAAGGCACGTTCCTGTTGATCAAACTGAACGATTTCCATCACCTCGTCGACTGGTACGACCCGACGTATGCCGACCTGCTCATGACCGAGTTCGCCCGGCACGTTGAGGACCGGCTCGAGAAGTACGCGCACCACTTGTTCGGCCGCTACCGTGACGATACGCTCATGCTGTACGTGAAAGGGCTCCGTAACGTCGATGAGACCGAGTTGCTGGAGCTGTTCCCGACCGAGCTGTTGATCAACCAGAAACGCCAGACCGTGCATCTTCAAATCGGGGCGACCCATACGACGCCGAACTATAACGACTGCCTGTTCGAGGCGACAAAGGCTCTCCAACACGCCAAAGAGACGCGGACGCCGTTCGTCTGGTACGACTCGAGCATCCTCGCCCAGCTCCAATGGGCCGCCTTGATCGAACAGGCGCTCCCGGAGGCGATCGAACAAGGCCATATCACCGTCGCCTATCAGCCGCAAGTCGAGTTGAAGACGGGCCGTGTCGTCGGGGCCGAGGCGCTCGCACGCTGGCAGCACCCGGACATCGGCTACGTGCCGCCGAACGAGTTCGTCCGCATCGCCGAGCGGTCCGATCAAATCCTTTGGTTATCGCATTCGATCCTTGATTTGGTCGTGCAACAGCTCGTTTCCTGGCGCGATACCCCGTTCGCCGACATCTCGTTGTCGTACAACTTGTCGGCCCATTCCGTCGACCCGTCGATCGTCACGAAGCTGCGCGACTTGGTCGAGACGTATCCATGGCTCCCGGATCGGTTGAAGATCGAGCTGACCGAGTCGGCCGACATCATGTCACACACGAACGAGCTTGAGCGGCTCGAAGATATCGCCGACCTCGGCTATTGCCTGTCGATCGACGATTTCGGTACCGGCTACGCCTCGTTCGAAGCGATCTGGCACTTACCGATCCAAGAAGTGAAGATCGACCGCATGTACGTCAGCGGAAAAGCGAAGGACAGCACGTCGTTCCTCCGCGCCGTCTCCCGATTCGCGAGCGAACAAGAACTGACCTCGCTCGCCGAGGGGATCGAGACGAAGCAAGACTTGGATCGCATCCTCGCCGAAGGCGTGGAGCTCGGCCAAGGTTACTACTACGCCCCGGCCCTCGACACGATTGCGTTCGAGGCGTGGGTGAATGAAAAAAGAGGCCGTCTCGCCTAAGCGAGAGCCCCGTTCGACCGGCTGACACATGTCAGCCGGTTTTTCGTTTGAGGAGATTGAAGACGAGCTTCAGCGCGATCAACAGTCCGATGACAGGCAAGATGACGGGCAGCGAACCGCGCGGCAACAGACCGAACACGATGAACATCGTCATCCCAATGGCGAAGAACAGCTTGACGCCTCGCTCGTGGCCCTCGAACTTCTCCCAGCGCCAGACGAGAAGCAGTAACGTCAGCGGCGCGAACAAAAACGTCAAGAAGAAGAACGGCATATGACGTGTGTACCAGGGTTGGGTCATTTCAATCGTACCTCCTCATACAACGCCTCCGTCGCTTCGTTCGACTCCACGTTCACGTAGATCGGCTTGCCGCTCCAGTCGATGCGAACGGCGGCCTCGATATCTCGGTCGAGAAAGACGAGCACATCTTCCCCGCCTGTCGTCCGGAAGTGACCGGTCAAGCGTGAGCCGACGGCGGCACCGTTCGTCCGGCGGTCGAGGCTCGGCCGATACGTCAACGTGACGGTTTCGATTTCATCGTACGGCACCGTCTCCCCGTAACTGCCTTCGATGACGAGCGCCGAGTCGGTGAACGTCACCTCGGTCGGTTGGTTGAACCAGAACAAGAGACCTCCGACAAAACCCAAGATGAGCGTCAAGACGAGGACGAGCGGGATGAGCCGTTTTTTGCCGCCGGGACGAAGTTTCCCGCGCTCATCAAAAATATTCCCGTCATATTTTTGGCTGCGCCAAAGCGTGACGACGACGAGCAAGACGATGAGCAGGAAGAACGGCTCGAGCGGGATGTCGAGACCAGACATGTCGATGGCAGCGATGACGAGAAAGATGCTTGCGATGCCGTAACACATGAAGCCAAGCAATCGTGCCACCGCCTTGATGTCGACGCGCGCCTTGTCCTCACGCTTCATCGTGTTATATCCCGAGATGAGGAAATGCCAGCCCAAGCGATGGACGGCAAATCCGAGCAAGAATAAAATGAGTGCTGCAATCACGAGTCCCCACATAGAGGTGTCCCCCTTTCTTCTATAGTGTACGAGAAAAATGGACCAAATGTTTCAAAATCATAAGGCGTGCCAATGACTTGGACGATATCTTATACTGGAATCAGAACGCTCAAGGAGGAATTCGATGTATCGGACAAAAGCAGACTTTCTACAAGATTGGACCAAGTCCTCGACCGGCACGCTCGACGTGCTCCGCGCCGTCACCGACGAGGCGCTCGGCCAGGAGATCGTCCCCGGTCATAACTCACTCGGCTGGATCGGTTGGCACGTGACGACCGCGCTCGGTTATTTCACGAACTTGCTCGGCTTCCGGCTGTCGGCCCTGAAGAGTTTGACACAACCGACCGACGCGGCACTGATCGCCGATCAATATGCGCGTTACGCCGATGAGATCGCGAAAGCAGCCGAACAGTTCTCGGACGAGTACCTGCTCGAAGAAGTCGACGTCCACGGCGCGAAGCAACCGCGCGGTGCCGTCTTGCGCATGATGATCGACCATCAGACGCACCACCGCGGCCAAATGACGGTGCTCCTCCGTCAAGCGGGACTCACGGTCCCTGGCGTCATGGGCCCGACGAAAGAACAGATGAAGGCGTGAAAAAAGGCGAGACCCCGCGGGGCCTCGCCTCTCGTCACATCGATGACGGCGTATTCGCCTTGTTTTGCATCCGGCCAATCCCTTCGTATTGGACAGTACCCGGGTCGCGTGCATATTTCCACGCGTTACGAGCGTCGATCAACCGTTTTGTCCGCATCCCGTCGAACGCTTCCGGCTTCAAGTTGACGAGCTCGTCCCATTCCGTGACGAGGATGGCGACGTCCGCTCCTTTGAGCGCCGCCTCGACCGTCATCGCCTGTGGATAGTCCCACTTGGCGAGCGGGTCATAGCCGATGATATCGATTTCACGCAATGCCAAGTGACGAGCGAGCGTGACCGACGGTGCGTCACGCATATCGTCCGTACCCGGTTTGAAGGCGAGACCGAGGAAGGCGACCTTGAGGCCGCTCTTGTGCTCGACTTTCGAGGCGACGTAACCCATCTGGGCGTCGTTCGAGTGCATTGCGGCACTGATGACCGGCAAGTCGAGCTCGTTCTCGTGGGCGACGTTCAAGAGCGCGTGCATGTCTTTCGGGAAGCACGAGCCCCCGTAACCGAGGCCGGCGTTCAAGAACGAACGTCCGATGCGCGGGTCGAGACCCATCCCGTCGGCGATCGTCGTGATGTCCGCCCCCGCCTTGTCGGCGAGACGCGCCAAGTCGTTGATGAAACTGATTTTCGTGGCGAGAAACGCGTTCGAGGCGTACTTGATGAACTCCGCGTCAATCGGCGACGTGCAGACGAGCGGGACACCGAGGCGTCCATAGATGCCCGCGAGTTCCTCGCACATCTCGAAGTTGTCACTGCCGATGACGACACGGTGTGGTTTCAACACGTCGGCGAGCGCGCGCCCTTCTTGGAGAAACTCGGGGACGACGGCGAACGTGTGGGCCGGGTACATGATCGACAGCATGTCGGTCGTCCCCGGTGGCACGGTGCTACGGATGATGATCTTTTGTTTCGACTTCACCTCGGACAAGGCCGCGTCGACGAACGTCAAGTCACAGCTGCCGTCGCTCTTGCTCGGCGTACCGACCGCAAGGATGAGGTAGTCGACCGTTTCTGTGTCGGTGATCGAGTCTGTGAACGTGATCGATCCAGGATAGTCACGTAACACATCTGCCATGCCCGGCTCGTGGAACGGAACGTCCCCGCTCATGAGACGAAGCAGTCTCGGTTGATCTTTCTCGACACCGATGACCTCATGCCCCGCTTTCGCCAGTCCGCACAGGGTGGCCAGTCCGACATAGCCAAGGCCGATGATTCCAAATTTCACGATAATTCCTCCTTCAATAGTCTTCTCCTAACAGTAACGAAAAGCGGCGAGCAAGGGAAGGCTCTAACACTCTGTGAATATTCTCTGCTATAATGAGTCAAAATGAGGCTAGAAAGGAATAACCGCATGGGATTGCTCGCTTTCTTTTTGATTTCGCTGTTCGTGTTCTACTGGTTTCCTATTCGAGGTGGACTCAAGACTTTCCTGCTTATCTTGATCATGATCAGCGGATGGCTGTCGATTTTCGAGCTCGTCGCGATCATCGAAGCCCGTCCATGGGTCGCTGCCCCGGTCCTCGCGCTCATCGGTTTGTTCGTTTGGAAGTGGCGCAAAGACAGACAACAGAAACAAAACAAGCAACAAAGCATTTGACAGCGACGTCGAGTGCTTTTTTCAGTTGCCACATAACTTTTTTAAGAATGATGGGAAAGTATTTTTTTGATGCTATCATACTTGCATCACACCGTTTTTTTGAAAATAAGGGGAGACTATTATGACTTTTTACGGGCTCGACATCGCACCTTGGATCGAACCACTGTCCCAGTTCGTGTTTTGGTATCCGTTCTTCATGGCGCTGTTTTGGATCTCGGGCGCCCTCTTGTTCAGCTTGACGCGAGAGAAAGAGGAAGAACTCGACTTGAACGAGCGGGAATGGCCGCTCATCAGCATCTTGATTCCTTGTTATAACGAAGAAGAGACGATCGCCGAGACGATCGAGTACTTGGACCGGCTCACGTATCCGAATTTTGAGATCATCGCCGTCAACGATGGCAGCCGTGACAAGACCGGTGACATCCTCGTCGGTCTCGCCGATGAGTACGAGCGTTTGCGCGTCATCGACTGTCACGAGAACCGGGGCAAGGCGAACGCGTTACATATGGCCGCCCACGCCGCCCGCTCCGAGTATTTGCTATGCGTCGACTCGGACGCGTTCCTGAGCGAAGAGGCACCGTACTATCTCGTCCGTCACTTCTTGAACCGCGGCGAACGCGTCGGGGCCGTCACCGGAAACCCGCGCATCCGTAACCGCGACACGCTCCTCAGCCGGATGCAGCTCGTCGAATACTCGTCGATCATCGGCTCGATCAAACGCACGCAGCGCGTCATGGGGAAAATCATGACCGTCTCCGGCGTCATCGTCATGTTCCGCAAGAAAGCACTGCTGTCCGTCGGGCTCTGGGACCGCGACATGATCACGGAAGACATCGCCGTCTCGTGGAAGCTCCAGAAAAACTTCTGGGACATCCGCTATGAGCCGCGCGCCCTCTGTTGGATGCTCGTCCCCGAGTCGATCTCCGGCATTTGGAAACAGCGCGTACGCTGGTCGCAAGGCGGGCAGGAAGTCGTCCTACGTCACTTCGACATCTTCAAAGACTGGCGCCAGCGCCGGATTTGGCCCGTCTATATCGAGCAGGTCGTCAGCGTCCTCTGGGCATACGCCTGGCTCATCGTCACGGTGTACTTGTTCGTGACGGCCGACACGATGCAAGATCTATTGATTTGGTTTACCTATAACTCGTTCGCGCTCGTTCTCGTCAGCCACGTCCAGTTGATCATCTCGCTCTGGAACGACGCCCGTTACGATAAAGTGTTCAAATATTACGTTTGGGCCGCTTGGTATCCGGTCATCTACTGGATGCTCAACACGTTCGTCGTCATCGCGGCGACGCCGAAAGCGATCAAGGCCCGTGTGAAAGGAGGTTATGCGACATGGAGTTCACCAGACCGGGGGACACGGAGAAGCAGCCTGTAAGTGAGTTATATGATTATGAGCAAGAGATTCTCGTCAAGACGAAACAGAACGTGTTCCGCAAAGGAATCGAGCTGTTGCTCACGGCCGTGTTCTGGTTTTACACGTTCATCGTCACGTGGTTCTTCTTGAGCGCCGTCCTGAACGTGAACGACCGCTATATCGCCATCCTCAAGACCGCCTTGAACGTCACGAACGCCGACATCCGCGAGCTGCTCTTCTTCGGGCTCGTCTCCTCGTTCGTCGCCGCTCTCCTTCTGTTCATTTGGCGGACGTACAACAAACGGAAATATGGACCGCTCAACCGGCGTCAGATGCCGAAAGACACGACGCTCGACGATTGGCTCGCCCTCGACTTGATGGAGCCCGAGGACATCCATCGCCTCCAGTCCGATAAAGTCATCGTCTTCGAGAAAAACCCGGTGAAAGAGTTGAAATGATGCGCTACTTCAAATGGATATTCGCACTCCTATTGATTGGGGGCATCGCCTGGAAAGTATATGACGTGTCCTCGACGACACATGAAGAAGTACCCGATGCGGCGCTCCTCCCCAAAGACAACGTCTGTCTCGGTCTCAATTACCACCGCGTCAAACAGCCGAACGCATGGAACAAGCTCGTCGAGTCCGTGACCGGTGCCTCCGAACTGGTTCGCTATAACGTCTACGCCGACGAGTTCGAGCAGCAGATGACGTGGCTTCAAGACGAAGGCGTCCATTTCGCGACGCAAACTGACCTATCACGTTACCTTGCCGGCGAACCGATCCCAGACAAATGTGTCTGGCTCTCGTTCGATGACGTCGATCATACCGTCTACGAGAACGCGTTCCCGATTTTACGAGACAAACAAATCCCGTTCACGCTGTTCATCATCACCGGTCACGTCGGCGAGGCTTTCCAAAACTTGGACCTCGCCCCGTGGACCGAATTGAAGGATATGCAGGACAGTGGACTCGCCGACTTCGGGACGCATACGCATGACATGCATTATGTCGAAGACGGGGGCGCCGTGTTCTTGCCGGAAGACAGGCAAGACGAACTGCGGCAAGATTTGGAGACGAGTGTCGCCGCCATCGAGTCAGAGCTCGGGACGCGCGTCACGACGATCGCCTATCCGTTCGGCAACACGAGCGATGCGGTCACCGAAACGGTACAAGACCTCGGTTTTGAGCAGGCTTTCATCTTGAGCCCGAACCCAATCACGCCGGACAACGATCCGTTTTACATGAACCGATACTTGCTCGACGCCGAGCTGTTCGAGTTCTTCGTCAAACCGTATTTCGAGCGTCTATGAGATAACCCCTCGTCACTGCGACGAGGGGTTATTTTTAGTCTTCCGGTACCTCGACTTCGTCGCCCACTTCGATGGTGCCGTTCATGACGTGTTCCATTTCATCCAAACTGAACGCGTCCACGAGCTGGATGCCGTCGACGTACACCGTCGGCACGTACTTGACACCTAAGTCCCGCGTGAACAGCCGTGAGTTCTGGATGCCGATATCGACGTGGTTCTCAAGCAGTTCGTCCACATTCAGGTTGAACTCAGAGGCGATTTTTTGGACATGGGCTTCCGTCCCGAAGCCGTCCGACCCCGAGTCGTGTCCGATGGCGCGCTGCACTTCATAGTAACGGTCCGGGATGAGCCGTTCCACGTTATAATCCACGTTCGCGAGCAGTTGTGACTGTTCGTTCAACAGGACAAGCGGCTGTCCTTTGAACGTCGCCTCGCCCGTGTCAATCCAGCGCTCCTCGATCTCCGGTAGTACCTCTTCCATCCACTTCTTGCACCACGGGCAGCTGTAGTCGAAGATGAACACAATCTCGTGCTTGCCTTCCCCGAGCGCGACCTTGTCCTCGAGCGGAAGCTCGTACTTCGTGTATGTATGCAGCTTCGTCGACTCGACGGCCTCACTTTGGCTGCAGGCAGAAAGGATCAGGATGAGTCCGACGAATAGTAGATAAAATCGTTTCATGTATAAACCTCCATTTGCTCATTAATTCACATATTTAGTTATACCATGTCTGCCCGGCAGACTCGAGTGACGTTCTGATGAACGAGGAAGTAAAAAATGTGACATATGCCTTTGTCGTCAATGCACATACACCTGACTAAACAATGCACAAGGAGGAAGGATTATACAGGATTTGTAAGTGGTAAAAGAGAATGAGTCGAAAAAAGATTGAGAGGAGCATCTTCATGTCCATCACGTATTTCGTCACAGGCGTTTGTCTACTCAGCACAATTAGTCTCGTCTTCATTTGGTTCGCCGAACGTCCGGTCAATCGGACGAAGCTGAAAGTGTTCGCGACGCTCCTCTATCTCGTGTTGGTCGGCACGAGCCTCTATTTTCATCAATCTGAACGAGCATTGAATGAGACGACGACCGACTTGAAAGCACTAGAGTCGGCCCATGATGAAGAACTATTGAAACTGACGGAGGACCACGAGAAGAAATTGGAGTGGCAGCGCATTAAAATCGAGCGGGAGGTCCGCGAAGAGCTCGAAGCCAAGTATGCGTATAAAGAAACTTCATTGAACGCGACGTTGATTGAGAAAACGATTGATTTAGAAGAGACGATCAAAAGCCAGCGCAGTGAGATTTACGCCCTTGAAGACAAGTTGCGCGTCGCGTTGTCCGATAATGAGCGGCTGCAGAATGAATTCGACGACTTACAGGCCGCTTATAATAATCCACATGGGGAACTACCTCCTGAAGAAGCGTTCCTTGAGGTGTATCATTCATGCGAGGAGCTGAACGTGTATTATCCCGACGGAGTCGATATCGCCCATGACGCCTATTCGTTCATATTAGATGAGGACGAAGATGGCATCGCGTGCGGCCCGTCTGAACAGTAAAAACGAGCGGACCCTATGGCCCGCTCGTGTCATTTGACGACGCGTGTCGTCTTTTTCAATTCTTGGTACCCGCTCTGTGTCATCTTCACGGTGACGGTCACGCCTGGTTTCTGGCGTGAGATTGTCAGCCTATAGTTTCCTTTCGAATCGACTTTCGCGGTCTTGCTGATGAGCTTCGTCCCGACGTACGCCTTGACGGTCGCTCCCTTGTTCCCTTTTCCGGTGATGACGTTAGACGTCGACTTCACCGAGTTAACGCTAAACGTCCGGAACGTGTTGAGGACTTTTCTCGAGGCTGTGCCCGACATGTTCCCGGCCGCGTCTTTCGCGCGCGCCGAGACGGTCGCTCCTGCTTTCGTCGTCTTCAGCTTGTAACGATACAATCCTCTGCTCGACGCTTTTGTCGTGTACGTCCGCCCATTATACGTGATGTACACCGTCGCGCCTTTTTCTGCTTTCCCGAAGACGAGCGTCGATTTGTTCGTGAGTGTCGAAATCGTCGGTTTCGTCGGAGCCGTCTTATCAATCGTGAACGTCAGCAGTTTAACGTTTCCGGCCTTGTCGGTGACACGGAGCGTGTAAACACCCGAGTTCTTCACTGGCCAATTGTTGCGGATTCGTTTCCCGTTCAACGTTGCCGTCCCTTCATTATAACGAATCGTCACCGCTTGATTCGTCACTTGACGGCTCTTGACACTCGAGACGACGGGAGGAGTACGGTCGATGATGAACGCCTTGACCGATTGATTCCCGAGTATATCCGTCACACGAAGCGTGTATCTTCCAGGTTGGTTGACCAGTTTGCCTGATGTGTACGGTTCACCGTTCAACGTCGCCGTGCCTTCGTCAAATCGTGGTGCAACGCTGCGATAATATGACTTACCGGTCGTGAATCCGGTGAGCACAGGTGGCGTGTTGTCGATGGTGAAACGAATGATCGTCTCGTTCCCTGCCGCGTCTGTCGCGACGAGTGTGTATGGGCCATCTTCACTAATCGATTGCCCTGATTCATATGGCTGTCCATTCAACGTGACCGTTCCTTCACTGAACGTCGGAAGGGCTTGTTTATATGTGCGACCATCTTCCACTCCTGTGACCGATACCGGTGTCGTGTCGATTGTGAAGCGGATGACGGTCTCGTTGCCGATTGCATCCGTCACGCTCAACTCATGTACGCCTTCTGTCGTGATGATGGTGCCAGACACGTACGGCTTGCCATTCAGAAGAGCCGTGCCTTCATCAAACGTTGGTTGAAGCCGCTTGTACACTTTATCCATCTCGACGCCTTTGACAGTCGGACCAGTCCGGTCGATGTTGAACTGAAGCGTCGTCCGGTTCCCCGCGACATCGGTCACGACCAAGTCATACTTTCCTTCTGTCGCTACTTTGCTTCCCGTCTTGAACGGCTGTCCGTTCAACGTCGCCGTCCCTTCATTGAACGTAACGGTCGCTTCTTTGACGGTCTTGCCGTTCGTCACGCCACTGATAATCGGTTTCGTCCGGTCAATCGTGAAGCGGACCACTGCTTCATTGCCGGCCTCATCTCGGACGATCAATTGATGCGTCCCTTCTTCGGTCACAGTCGTACCGCTTTGGAACGGTCGTCCGTTCAATGTCGCCGAACCGTCTGATAAGACAGGTGTCACTTGTTGATACGTCATCGCGTCTTTAACGCCTGTCACGATTGGCGCCGTCGTATCGATCGTGAAGCGAATGACCGCTTCATTGCCGACTTCGTCTTGAGCAATCAGCTCGTAGTCTCCTTCTTTTGTGACGACTGTACCAGTTGAAATCGCATTTCCATTCAGCGTCGCCGTTCCTTCAGCGAACGAAATCGTCACCTGTTGATACGTCTTCCTATTTTCGGCACCGCTCACAGCCACTTGTGTGAAATCGAGATGGAACTGGACCCGCGTCGTATTACCGGCCGCATCTGTCACGGTCAACTCGTACTTACCTTCTGCCGAGACGACTGTTCCTGATGTATACGGTTTACCGTTCAATGTCGCCGTTCCTTCAGTGAACAGCGGTGTCACCGCACGGTTATAACCTTGTGAAGCGACACCCGTCACGACCGGTGCCACATGGTCGACGGTGAAGCGGACTGTCGTGACATTGTTCGCTCCATCCGTGACGACGAGCGTATAGACGCCGTCTTTCGAAATTGGTGTTCCAGATGTGAATGGTTGGCCGTTCAATGTCGCCGTCCCTTCAGCAAACATCGGTGTCGCCAACGGGTAGTGTTTGTCGGATTCGACTCCGCTCACGACGACCGGGCTCCAATCGAGTGTAAAGGGAACGCGTGTGACGTTCTTCGCTTCATCGGTGACGACGAGTTCATACGTTCCTTCTTGATCGATGACCGTGCCGGACGTGTACGCTTTCCCATTCAACGTCGCCGTACCTTCATCAAATGTTGGCGTCACGGAGCGATTGAAAGCCCCGGGCTTGACCCCGGTCACGACTGGTGCCGTTTGGTCGATGCGGAACGAACGCTTCGTGACATTATTCGCAGCATCCGTCACGACGAGTTCATACGTTCCGTCCTGATCGATTGTTTGTCCTGATGAAAACGCGTTTCCGTTCAATGTTGCTGTCCCTTCATTAAACAATGGACTGACCGGCTTGTTGTAAAGTCCACCATCGGTCACACCCGAGACGTTCGGTACCGTGCGATCGATGACGAAGTTGATCGTCGTCACGTTTCCGGCCAAATCGGTGACTTGGAACACGTACGTGCCTTCCGCTTCAATCAAAATATCTGATACATAAGCTTGGCCGTTCAGCGTCGCTTTGCCTTCTGTGAACTGAAGACGTGTCTGTTGATACGCCTTGCCTTCTTCTGCGCCTGTGACCGCAACCGGTGTCCGGTCGATCGTGAAGCTCGCTTTCGTCTCATTCCCTGCCTTATCCCGAACGACAAGCTCGTAGTCGCCTTCAGTCGAGATGGTCGTGCCTGACGCGACTGTTTTTCCGTTCAACGTGGCGCTGCCCTCGTCGAATGAGAGTGTAACGTCTTTATTCGTGTAACGTGACGAAACTCCCGACACGACTGGTGCTTTCGTGTCAATCGTGAACTGACGTGTCGTCGTGTTCCCACTCTGATCCGTGACGATCAACGTGTAAGCTCCGTCCGCCGTCACTTTTGCGCCGCTTGAAACGGGTTGCCCATTCAGCGTCGCCACACCCTCATTGAACGTGAGCGTGACAGCGCTCGACGTATAGGCATCGTTCGTCACGCCAGTAATGATTGGCGCGATGACGTCTTTGATGACGCCTGTGTATGGGTTGCTTTGAAGCAGACCGTGTTGCAAGTTCAGTTCATACTCGCCATGAGAATCGAGCGTGAGGTTCGTAAACGCGAACGTCCCGTCTGGAGTCGCAGTCGTCGTGTACGTACTCTCGCCAAGCGTCAACGTGAGTGCTGTGCCCGGTTCGGCTTGACCACGAATCGCTGCGTCATCATTTTCAACCGCATGGACGTTGAAGACCTCATACCGTTTTGTTTCTGAAGCCGACGCCAACTCAATCTCATCGACCGCATGATAGCCAAGCGTGATACTGCTGTCGAGTTGAATCGGACTGCCGTATGTGAGTGATTCAACGTTCTCGTTCAGCGTGTAGTAAATCGTCGCATCTTTCGTTGCTTCCAATGTCACTGACTCGCCTTTCGGATAAATCCCGCTCGGCAAGCTCGCGGTGACGACAGGTAGATCACGTGAGTACACTTTGTACGTCCAACGATGTGTCTTCCCGTATTGGTCCGTCATCGAGAAGCGAAGTGTTTTATCCTCCGGTACGACGACATCAGTGAGACGGAAAATCCCGTTCGCTTTCGTCGTCACCGCCTCACCGTTCAAGTAAAGCGCGCTGAGCGGAATGAATGAACCGGCCACATCGACCGTCCCGTTCTCTTCGAACAACGGTGCTCCCGAGATTTGGAACGGCAGCGTGCCGTACAACTGGTTCGTCGCTGTCATCGAGGTGACGGAGTTCGACCCTGACAGGACGACCATGCCGTCTTGAGACGGGTTGTAGTACCCGAACGTGAAATAGTTCGCGCGAATCTCACCATTCAAATCCAATCCGCCATACGAACGAAGGCGACCACCAACGTAGACGTCCCCGTTGATTTGAACGTTCGAGCTGATCTCCAATTGTGCACCAGGTAAAACATAGACATCTTGATTGACCGTCTCGTAACTCCAGTACTCGTAACCACTGACGATACGTGCATTGACCGGTTCAATTGTCGGAAGCACGTTAATCGTGACGTCCAACCCGTCTGTGACCGTCACAGTATTTTGATTCATATCTGAAATCGTAAGACTTGTTAACTTCCATTGCCCCGGATGATCCCGGAATGAATCATAAGATACCGGGAAATCGAAACCAGTCGAGGTCACCGTTTCACTCGATAAGGTGATAGTTTCTCCGTTTTCATGAGTGAATGTTCCTTCGGCTGATTTTAGTTTTAAGTCGTCAGAAGCGTTGATAGTAAAATATTTTGTCTCTTTTTCTTCCAACTCAATTTCGTTAATATCAATATAGTTAAATTCAGGATCCAGAATATCAGATACTGGGTAACTAAAAGTAAAACCAGTTCCCTCAAAAGGTCCCATGAAAGAATCACCGTTCCCCATGTCGTCATACATAGAAATCGAGGTCAATCTGTAGATGCCTTCCTCCATCCCCTCGACGACATTCACATGTCCCTTGTACACACCGTCCCCCTGCCACTCCATGTATACATGAAACGGGGTTTTCGACTGGGGCCTCTCTAGATAGACGGTCACCCACGGTTGCTTACTAAGGTTGTCACTGACTCGGATTTCTACCGGCACCTGGTCCCCGACCGTGTAGCGTCCCTCACCTGTTGAGTAGCTGATCAACTTTGGAGCCTCTTTGTCCACTTCTATTCCATATAATTCAAATCCCGTTCCCTCAAAAGGTCCCATGAAAGAATCACCGTTCCCCATGTCGTCATACATAGAAATCGAGGTCAATCTGTAGATGCCTTCCTCCAT
>NZ_JACSLJ010000001.1:870323-892161 GCF_018618085.1 Exiguobacterium sp. s141
GTCACCCACGGTTGCTTACTAAGGTTGTCACTGACTCGGATTTCTACCGGCACCTGGTCCCCGACCGTGTAGCGTCCCTCACCTGTTGAATAGCTGATCAACTTCGGAGCCTCGAAATCAGGAGCCCCCAACACCCTCCAATTAAACGAACTAAATACCAACAACATCACTACAATCAAACTGACCCACTTTTTCATTCATATCTTCCTTTGTACTTTATATGTAACACCCATTAAGATTTTCCAAAGAACAATATACCATCTAATTTCTAAATTTTGTCTCCTGTTTTTATAAAAAGGTGTATGTTTTTCGATACCACGACATAAAAAATACCAGGTGTCCGTCAGACGATTTGTCCAACCGAAAACCTGGTCATCACCAATCATTTACTCCCAATCCGATACTCCGCCTCAATGACCTCATCCCCCATAAACGCCTCCATCGTCGCCGCCGTATCCGACGAGATGCCGTCCTTCTTCACGACTTTCCCGACCGTCTGCAGGATGATCTTCCAGTCATTGAGAAACGTGACGTTGTCGACGTACTTCGCGTCGAGCGCAAAGCGATCAGGCCACGACAACCGGTTCCGTCCGTTCACTTGCGCGAGGCCCGTCAGTCCGGGACGGACGTCGTGTCGTCGGCGCTGTTCCTCGTTATATCGCGGTAAATACTCGACGAGCAACGGGCGCGGTCCGACGATGGCGATGTCGCCCTTGACGATGTTGAGCAGACTCGGTAGCTCATCGAGACTGAGTGACCGGAGCGTCTGACCGAACGGGGTCAAGCGCACCTCGTCCGGCAACAGCTCGCCGTGCTCATCCCGCTCATCGGTCATCGTCCGAAACTTCACCATCTCGAAGATGACGCCGTCTTTCCCGGGACGTTTTTGTTTGAACAGTACCGGTCCCCCGAGCTTCCACTTGATGAGACCCGCGACCGTCACGAGGACGGGACTTAAAACGAGCAGTGAGATCGTCGCAAGAATCATGTCTTGCGGACGTTTCACAAAACGTGCATACATGGGAACTCCCTCCTATCGGAACGAAGAATACATCGAGTCGTAGTAGGATTGATACGCACCGGACACAATCCGTTCAATCCATTCAGGATGCTCCACATACCATTGAATCGTCTCGACGATTCCATCTTCAAATCGATATCGCGGGGTCCATCCGAGTTCGTCGGCCATCTTGGTCGCGTCGATCGCGTAACGTCGATCGTGTCCCGGACGGTCTTTCACGAATTGAATCAACTCGTCTGACTGTCCGAACGCTTTAAGGATGATGTGAACGAGCTCCAAGTTTGTTTTTTCATTATGCCCCCCGATGTTGTAAACCTCACCGAACCTTCCGTTCTCTCGAACAACATCGATGGCCTCACAGTGATCGCTCACATGCAACCAATCCCGAATCTGTTGCCCGTCGCCGTAAACCGGTAACGGCAAGTTCGACATACAGTTATGAATCATGAGCGGGATGAGCTTCTCCGGGAACTGGTACGGCCCATAGTTGTTGCTGCATCGCGTCGTCTTGACCGGCAACCCGTACGTCTCGTGATAAGCCCGAACGAGCAGGTCAGAGCTCGCTTTCGAGGCCGAATACGGGCTGTTCGGGGCAATCGGCGAGTCCTCGGTGAAATAACCGGTCGCGCCGAGTGACCCGTACACTTCATCCGTCGACACATGGACAAAACAGACGCCTGCCTCATACTCCCGGCTGTACTTATCATCAGGGGCGACTTTCCAATGACGCATCGCCGTGTCGAGCAGCACTTGCGTCCCGAGAACGTTTGTCGTCAAAAACAGTTCAGGCTCGGTGATGCTACGGTCCACATGCGATTCTGCTGCGAAGTGGACGACTTCATCGACTTCATACGTCGTGAACAATCGGTCCATTGCTTGCCGATCACGAATGTCGGTTTTCTCGAAATGGTAGAGGGGATCTGCCTCGAACTCCCGAAGGTTCTCGAGATTCCCTGCATACGTGAGCGCATCGACGTTAAGAATGCGGTACGCTGGATGTTTTGCCCGCAAGTGTTTTATGAAATTTGAACCGATGAACCCGGCTCCGCCAGTCACTAGGATTGTTCGCATCCGTTCTCTCTCCTTCCTCGACGAGTGATAAGAGATATTGTCCATAATCGGTCATCTTGAGCGTCAAACCGATATCCTTCAACTCGTCTCGTGTGATGAATCCGCGACGCCAGGCGATTTCTTCGAGACAGGCGATGTAATAACCTTGCCGCTCTTGGACCGTTTGGACGAACACGGACGCTTTGATCATACCTTCTGGCGTTCCGGTGTCGAGCCATGCCATCCCTCGTCCGAACAGCACGACGTTCAACTCCCCGCGCTCGAGATACATGTTGTTGATCGACGTGATTTCAAGTTCGCCCCTTGCGGAAGGTTCGACACGTTTGGCGAATTCGACAACTTGATTGTCGTAGAAGTATAGTCCCGGGACCGCATAATTCGATTTTGGGGCCGCCGGTTTTTCTTCAATCGAGACGACCCGGTTTTCGGCATCGAATTCGACGACACCAAAGGCTCGCGGATCTTTTACCGGGTAGCCAAAGACAGTCGCCCCTTGTTTTTTCGCTTGCGCGTGTTTCAAGAAGCGCGTCAAATCGGGTCCGTAAAACACGTTATCCCCTAAGATGAGACAGACCGAATCATCGCCGATAAAATCCGCTCCTAGAATAAAGGCGTCGGCCAGTCCGACCGGCTTCGTCTGCACTTTATAGGAAATGTCGATGCCGAGCTGATGGCCGTCCCCGAACAGACGCTCATATCCACCGATATCTTGCGGGGTCGAAATGAGCAGGATTTCTCGAATCCCCGCTAACATCAACACGGACATCGGATAGTAAATCAACGGTTTATCGTAGACCGGTAACAGTTGTTTGGAGACGGCCTTTGTCATTGGATAGAGGCGCGTTCCGTTCCCGCCTGCTAATATGATGCCTTTCATCGTTTCATCATCCTTTCTTGAATCACCGTGCAAATCCGTGTCACGTCTTCTGCGGCAAGGTCTGGATAAAGCGGAAGTGTCAGTACCCGCTCGGCAATCTCACGGGCGACGGGGGTGCTGCGGCTCGCAAACCGGTTCTGATTCCACGCATAATCCGTCACGAGCGGATAGAAATACTTCCGGGTGAAGATGCCTTCCTTCGCCAAGGCGTCATGCAGCTCATCCCGTCGATTCTCCTCCGCCGTCAAGATGATGGGATAATAGGAATGGTTCGTTTTGACGCCGGGTTGAGGTGTCAGGATTCGAATCCCTTGGACGTTTTTGAGTAACGCGTCATATTGCTCGCGCACGCGTTTCCGACGCATGATCGTCTCCTCAATATGACGCAAGTTACATAACCCCATCGCCGCCTGAAACTCATTCATTTTGGCGTTTCCACCCGGCTCTTGAACCGTTTCCGGGCCAGTAATGCCAAAGTTTTTCAACTGATCGAAACGGGGCTTCAAGGCCGGGTCATTGTACGTCAAGGCGCCACCTTCAATCGTATGGAACACTTTCGTGGCGTGGAAACTGAACATCGAGACGTCCCCGAACGAGCCGATTCCTCGACCGTTCACGTTGACGCCGAACGTATGGGCCGCGTCATAGATCACTTTCAGGTTGTGTTGCTTGGCAATCGCTTCGATTGCCTCGACGTCGCATACATTTCCGTACACATGGACGGGTAGGATGGCCGAGGTTTTCGTCGTGATCAGTCGCTCTAATTTGGAAGCGTCGAGTGTAAAGTCGTCTGGACGGATATCTCCGTACACGGGTGTCAGCCCTTTACGGATTAAGGCGTGACTCGTCGAAGCAAAGGTAAAAGGGGTCGTGATGACTTCTCCCGTCAATCCGAATGCCTCGATTGCCGTCTCGAGTGCCAAGTGTCCGTTCGTGAACAGGGATACATGCTCGACTCCTAAATAATCAATCAACTCATGCTCGAGTTGCTGATGTTTGGCGCCGTTGTTCGTCAACCATCCCGATGCCCACAACTCACGAATCTCATCCGAATACTCTTCAAATGATGGGAGTATCGATTTGGTGACGGGAATAGCTTCTGGCGGACGGTCAGGCTGATTTGATGCTGGATGAGCCGGAAATGCGGCGGATTGGATATCGACGATGTGTAGCATAAGGCACCTCCTAGGTCACTTGGCGATTCGAGACGAGTGCGTACCGTTCAAGCATGAATTGGATTTCCGGTTTGGAACAATGCATCATCACGTCGATGATGGACAAGTTCGGTTGGAACGTATAGGGTCCTTGATCGTACGTGATTGAATCGGTCTTGATAAACGATAGATCAATCCTCGCCTGTTCGAACACATCGGCATCATACAAGCACATTCCGTTGATTGCATTCACGTAATGCGTCGCCCTTAACTGTTCACACATCTTGATAATCCTCGTTTGGCCCTTCAATCCGAATCCAGCGTTCAACTCCGACGAAAGAATGAATGTCGTCGAGATGCCGAGATACCGTGCGACTTCCTCGATGCCGTTTGCCAAATACTTCCCGACGTTTCGTTCGGGATGACGAATCACTCGTTCGAGCAATGGGAAGACGTGTTCGAACTGAGGGGCTTTGTGATAGGCGTGTCGCAACAGTTTCAACTGTTGTTCGGCAATCTCATCCGGTTGTGCCCGTTCATGGTCGCAAATCAAACGATTTTGGCTCATCTTTTGAATTGATAACGTGAACGGGTGAGGGTTTCCATCAATCAGGACACGATTTCGATGAATCCACCCTTTTTTGATGAAATGAACGTCGTCATACACAACGAATGTATCGACCGCATGGATCAACTGGAAGTACCCGATATAAGGGAAGAAGTAAGGTTGCATGATGCCCACGTTCATGACGTCTCTCCTTTACGAAATGATTTGTTTCGCGCGTAACGTGTCATAGTATCCTTTGGCCGTGACATCGTTTCGATGGAACTTGACGAGTTCCCGCGATAACATGCCATGTTCGATGAGACGCTCCGGATGTTCGAGGTACTGTTCAATCCCTCGTTCGATCGATTCGACCGTGATGTCACACATGTAGCAGTTCTTTCCGTCTACGGAGTGATGGGAGACGTTATTGATTTGATCGCTGATGACGACCCCCATGCCTGAGGCTCTCGCTTCGATGATGGTCCCGTTCCCGTTCGAATACGTGGCCGGCAGGACCAAGATATCCGCTTGTTCATACACTTTCGGCATCTCGTCCCACGCCCGGATCTCATCTAAGAAGTGGACGTTCTTCAAATCGTGCTCTGCGATATATGCTTTACACGCCTCGAGTTGTTGTCCTGAATTATTCAAATAGAGTTCGAGGGAATAGCGTTTTGATAAATTCCGATATGCTTCTAACACGAGCAGCGGCTGATAGCGTTCGACGAGACGATTCGCAAACAAAAGTTTGAAGGTGTCGCCTGGCTGTTTCCGTCTCAACCCATGATCGAAGTAAGCATCAATGTCCTGTGCATATGTCGCATGCACAACTTTTTCAGGATCAAACCCGAGATGGTCCTTGAATTGCTCGACCGCTACCGTCCCCATCCCGAAATATAAGTCGGCATCCTTGAACATCCAGTGCAACAGTTTCGTTTTATATGGATTGTCTTGAGGATTCGTGAGCCGATCAGAAGGGTCGTCGTCATTTTGTAGCGGACGAATCGGTTCACTCATGACGACGGTCTTGATTCCGAACAGTTTTGCCACTCTCACGATGCCGGCATGTCCAGCCATGAATCCGCCGAGTAGGATGACATCCGGTTTGAACCGAATCAGCTCTGGGATCAATCCGAGCGAGAGATAACCGAGTTTTGGAAACCACTTCGTGTGTTTTAAGATTTGACACTTCTCGCCGAGCGGGATTTTCCACCAGTCCGGCCGATTTTGATCGAGGTGTTCATAAAACCAAAATTCAGCGTCAAAATATTCTTCCAAGGCGTAGCACAGTTTCACTTGATAAGGGGAAGCGATATTCCCGATAAAGACGAGTTTTTGTTTCATCGTTCACCCTCCCTTACGGTTTGACGGGGGTCGGTCGTGCCTTTCCATACCTCGCGTCGGACATAATCCGTGTACGAGATCAAAATCCGTACCACTTTGTCCGAGACGTTCGGCATGCTGTAGTCACTGACGAGGCGAGGCCGCTCCTGCTCCATGACGACCGACAATCCTTGTAAGATTCGCTCTTTCTCAAGCCCGACCATCAAGACGGCCCCTTCTTCCATCGCCTCCGGCCGCTCATGCGTCTCTCGGATATTCAACCCTCTCAATCCAAGGATGGAAGACTCTTCGCTAATCGTCCCGCTGTCACTGAGCACCGCTTTGGCGTGCAGTTGAAGGTGGTTATAGTCGACAAATCCGAGCGGCTTGAGGAGCCGGACCAGCGGATGGAACGAGACGTTCAATTCATGAATCCGCTTCATCGTCCGTGGATGGGTGCTGACGATGACCGGTAGTCCATACTGCCCCGCGATTGCGTTCAAACTGTCGACAAGTGCCAAGAAGTGTTTGTCGGAGTTGACGTTCTCTTCTCGATGCGCCGAGACGATGAAGTAGTGGTCCGGAGTCAGTTCAAGCCGGCTCAGCACATCTGACTGTTCAATCGCCTCTCGTTTCGACATCAACACCTCGAACATCGGGCTTCCCGTCTTGATGATTCGTTCCGCCGGGAGCCCTTCTCGGAGAAGGTATTCCCGGGCGATATCGCTGTACGTCAAATTCACGTCCGCGGTATGGTCGACGATCTTGCGGTTGATTTCTTCCGGGACACGTTGGTCGAAGCAACGGTTTCCCGCCTCCATATGGAAAATCGGGATTTTCCGGCGTTTGGCTGCAATCGCCGCAAGACAAGAGTTTGTATCTCCGAGAATCAACACCGCATCCGGACGTTCGAGTTCAAGCACGGGATCGACTTGGATGAGAATGTTACCAATCGTCTCAATCGGGCTGCCCGTCGCAGAATTAAGAAAGTAATCGGGTTTTCGCAAAGAGAAATCCTCGAAAAACACTTCATTTAATTCATAGTCATAATTTTGTCCCGTATGCACGAGGACGTGCTCGATGGCCTCAGAGTGTTCCAGTTTATGAATAACGGCCGACAGGCGTATGATTTCGGGACGCGTCCCGACGATGGTCATCACTTTGAGTCGTTTCATCTTGCACCTCCATAAAGTATGTGTCCGGGTTGTTCGGGTCATAGGCCTCATTCACCCACATGACGGTCACCAAGTCGGTCGTTCCGATGTTTTCAATGTTGTGTGTATAGCCGGTCGGGATATCGAGCACACGCATCATCTCTCCCGTGACGTGATACGTATGGACCTCGTTCTCTCCGACCTTGCGGAAACGAATTAACGCCTCGCCGCTGACCACGAGGAACTTTTCATTTTTCGTGTGGTGCCAGTGGTTCCCTTTCGTAATTCCCGGCTTGGCAACGTTGACGGACACTTGTCCCCGGTCGGGTGTCCGGATGAATTCCGTGAACGACCCGCGTGCATCTTCATTCAACTTCAAGTCATAAGCGAAGCGATCGACAGGCAAGTAACTGAGGTACGTGCTGTACAGTTGCTTCGTAAACACATCCTCTAAATTCGGGACGGCCAAGCTTTGGCGACTTTCTTTGAATGTCTGTAACAAGTCGGCGATTCGGCCGAGCTCGATTGGCGGATGGACTGCAACTTCTTCCTCATACACGGCCTGGGTTCGTCTTCTCACATCGAGCAAGCCGACCAACGCATCGATCACGTCATCGATATACGCCAGTTGCACGGTGCGTGCCGGGTCGTGAATTTCTATCGGCAAGTCTCGTGCCACCCGATAACAAAATGTTGCGACGACACTGTTATAATTCGGCCGTCCCCACTTTCCGAACAGGTTCGGGAAGCGGATCAGATAGATGGTGCGCCCCGTTTTCTCATGTTCGTGTCTCAAGACGTTCTCCGCCGCGAGTTTACTGCGTCCATACGGATTGTCCTGAGTCGCTTGAATCGAGGAGGCAAACATGATGGGCGCGTCATTCTCATGAGCGGTTAACGATGCGACCAACTGCTCGGTGGACCCGGTGTTCCCTTCCACAAACTCGGTTTCAGTTTCCGAGCGGTTCACCCCGGCCAAGTGGTAGACGAACTCAGCGTGTTGGCAAAATTGTTGAAGTTCGGCTTCCGACGTATCGCGTGTGGACGAGAATACATCGTGACCCCGTGCGGTTAATTCGGCGACCAGATTCTTGCCGATGAATCCAGTTGCCCCGGTGACAAGAATCTTCATGATACTTTCACCCAGCTCGCAAGTTCTTGTTGGATGTACGGAAGGGTCAACAAGAGTTGCTTCACTTGCTCGACGTTCAACTGTTCTGTGTTGGCCGAGTTATATTCGCCCTCGACCGTCAAGCGCTTGCTTCCTTCATTGAAATATTTATCGTAGTTCAAGTCGCGCGTGTCAGCCGGCACCCGGTAAAAGCCGCCCATGTCTTCCGCGACGACATTCTCTTCTCGTGTCAATAACGTCTCGTATGACTTTTCACCATGCCGTGTGCCAATGACTTTGATCGGGTTGTTCGCATGGAACAGCTCGAGCAACGCTTGGGCCAACACTCCAATCGTGGACGCAGGTGATTTTTGGACCATGATATCTCCCGCATGCGCGTTCTTGAAGGCGAAGACGACGAGTTCGACCGCATCTTCGAGACTCATCAAGAATCGTGTCATGAACGGGTCCGTCACGGTCAACGGCTCGCCTCGTTTAATTTGGTCCACGAATAATGGAATGACAGAACCCCTTGATGCCATGACGTTTCCATAACGTGTGCCGCAAATCAATGTTTGGTCCGGGCCCACGGCTTTTGCTTTGGCGACGAAGACTTTTTCCATCATCGCTTTCGAAATGCCCATCGCATTGATCGGATAGGCCGCCTTGTCCGTCGATAGGCAGATGACCTTTTGGACTTGTTGTTCGATGGCCGCGTTCAAGACGTTATCCGTCCCGAGCACGTTCGTCTTCACTGCTTCTAGAGGGAAGAACTCGCACGAAGGAACTTGTTTCAATGCCGCCGCATGAAAGACGTAATCGACGCCGTACATCGCGTTGCGCACACTGTTCACATCACGAACATCTCCGATATAAAATTTGAGTTTATCGTCATGATAGAGCTTACGCATATCGTCCTGCTTTTTCTCGTCTCGTGAAAAAATGCGAATCTCTTTAATATCCGTTTTCAGGAAACGTTGCATGACAGCGTTTCCGAATGAGCCTGTGCCTCCAGTGATCAATAATGTCTTGTCCTTAAACATTGCGAATCCTCTCCTTTGTCATGACGTCAGTTGCTTCTAAAGGTGATGGGAAAGTTGAGTTGGAAACAATTGCAATGATGTTGATACTATCGTGTTACCCGTCTCATTGTGAGAATAGGAAAGAAATGTCTATCATTTTTTTGAAAGATGACATGTCTAATGTTTGCATCCCTTGAAAAAAAGACACCCCGTTCAGGATGTCTTCGATGCATATCTGATAAACCCACGCAACAGTTCTTTTTCATCATCCCGAAACGTAAAGATCCATAGAAAGATAAAGTAGACGAGACCGACCGCAGCAGCTTTAAAGAGAAAATGAATCAGTGAGTCGACAGGTAAGTATCGTTGTACCACTAGGCCCGCCACGCCTAGAAAAACCAACGCTGGTGCAGTCTTCACATGGCATTCGTAGAAAAATTTCCACATATTTAATTTCAAGACGCGTATATACACGATGTTCATAAAGACGACAGTACCGACCAAATTCCCAATCAAGATGGCGATGGCAGCACCAATCGCCCCGTAATGCGGCGATAAGAGAAGCGACAGGATCACACTGACCATCGCGACGATGAGCGATGCGAACGCCCGGTACTTGATTTGATTGACCGCGATCAACGTCGTGTAGGCGATTTCTTGCGTCAACGTGATGATTCCAGGAAGAATGAGTAATAACGCGACCACATAGGACGGAAAGAAGTCGGGACCCACCCATAGACCGATGAACTCCCGTCCCATCGTCGCAAAACTGATGATAATCAATCCGACGATGTACAACTGGATGCGTCCGACACGGACCAATAAGTTATCCAATTCGGACTGTCGATTATAGGTGGTCATACGCGTGACCTTCGGCAGGAAGAGTGATCCGATCGCTGATGAAATGGTCCAAACGTATCCCTCAATGACCATCCCGATTGAGAACAAGGCGATGGAGGCACTGCTCGCCAAAGCCCCGAGAATGGTCGGGGTGATGTTCAAGATGAAACGTTGGGCGATAGCGATGACGGTCGTCCAAGAGGAGAAGGAAAAGATATCCCGGTACATCGAACGGCTGTTATGCAAAAAGTCGATGGCCGTCTCCGTTCTGCGGAGCAGGTAGATGCCTTTGCCGATGATGATGGATAGACCGACGATGGCGTTGACGAAAACGAGTGCGTACAAGCCAAATCCGAACAAGAGCGCACCAATCATCAAGACGACGGTCGATACTTTCTCGATCAAGTTGAACCAGTTGAGGACGACGAACCGTTCGTTCGCGATAAAAATCCCATTGAACGGTTTGGTCGGGAACAAGACGACGATGTAAAAGCCGACCATGATATATAAAACTTTAAGCGTCTCCACTTCAGTCGGTGATAGACTCGCGTAAATCGTATCGATCATCACGTACACACCAATCAGGACAATTCCAATCAGAATTGCAATGCCGAGGAAAAGTTTGAACGCGACACCTAGAAAACGGGACGCTCCTTCTGAATCTCCGAGCGCATGATATTTTGACAGGAAGCGTGACACCGCCGCCTCCAAGCCGAAATCTAGCGCGAAGATGCTGACGAGCGACAGCGATAGCATATAGAGTCCATAGTTCGCCTTCCCAATTTCCGCAATCATCCATGGTGTGTAGAACAGCCCGGCGAGGATATTAAATCCGATGGCGATGTAAGACATGAGTACACCGATTTTGATTTGCCGTGAACTTTTTTGTTCATCAAACTCCACTTTCGTCGTCACCAGATTCCCCTCCCCTTATTTCTGTTGCCAAAAGAACATATAAAGCGGTTCGTTACGGACAAACAAGAGCAACAGCATCGTGATGGCCACGTAATAGACGAGCAGGCGCTCCCGACGTTCGAAGGAACGGATCAGTTCTGGGATCAACAACATGACGAAGATGGAAAAATATTGGACGATTCGCATCATCGAGGGGTTGATGAACGTGAGCGGCAGAAAGCAAAGCGCGAGCAGCAAGGCGTTCAAATAATGAGTCACGTTCGGATTGACCGCAATCATCTGCTCACGTCGCCAAAGCGACACAATCGTGATCAAAATCAAAATCATAGAGAAGTTAAACGTCCCTGCCCCCGTGTAATACTCATATTCGTTGTAACCGCTGATGGTACGGAAGAATTCGAACAATTGGACGCGAAACACGAACAAGAATGGGATCAAAGCACCCATGAACAACAGATAACGCGGCGTGATCGTCTTCGTTGCCAAGAAATAAAACGGAAGGAAGACGAGTGCGGATTTATGAATCGTCGCTGCAAGCAATACGGCCCCGACAAATGGCCAAAATCGTCTCGTTTGAATAAAATAGTAACCAATCAATACAGCGATGGCCGTCGCAATCGTTTGCCGGATGCCGGTGATGGCAAAGAAAGCATAGAACAAGGTCGAGAAAATCAAGAAACTGAGCAGCGGTTCTGTCGAGTTTCGGTATATCCAGACTCCGAACGGGATGAGGAACAAGAGCGCGACCGTCACGAGATACCACTGATAGTTTTCGGTTACGAGTTGAATCATCTTCTGCAACAGATAGTACCCTGGATCTCGACCGTCCCCATCTCCAAACACAACGTTGACAAAATTATCACTTAATCGCTCCCACGAGATTCGCTTCGTCTCATCGAACATCCATTTGTATTGCATCGTGTCCGCTCCGACGCTGAAGTGACGAAACCCAGACAATAGAATCCATTGGCCCGTCGCAATCGTCACAAACAGCAGTTTCCCATGCTTGATTCCGTCATCACGCAGGAGGAGCGCCGCCCATGCGATCAGAAGCAACATATTAATCAGATAGATCCACATACGACCTCCTCCTTTTCGACTGTCAGCGATAACGAAGGTTCATCATGCCCCGGTAAAGAGTCAATAGGCGATGATAGATGAACGAAGAGACAAGTAATATTTTTTGATCGACCCAATTCAAGTGCCGATTCCCGTCGAACCGTCGAATCAACTCGTCCCTGACTTCTGGTTCGGTCGAACGATAGACGGCTTTAAACACGGTTTTAATCTGTGGTGTTGTCTCACTGTTGATTGCGTCAAGTCGAATCAATAGCTGTTCGAAGAAACGAGCCGTTTCAATCGGTGCGAGGTTCGCAATCTTTTTCGTTTGTTGCTTCGCATGAATGCGCGTCTTCTCATGCGGCTCTGTCGTCATCTTGAAATGGTAGCCCTCCAGAGCCAAATCAGTGAAACACACCCAGTCCTGGATATACCGATACGACGTCGGAAACCCACCGACGCGTTTGAGTGCTTGTTTCGGAATCAATAAGGCGCATCCGCTCAAGCACGCGTCCAGCAACAAGTACTTGAACATGTCTTCGTTCGTATACATACCTTTCGGTTGTCTTCTCGGTCGATGAATCGGACGTCCCGACTCATCAATCAATTTCGTACCGCATGAAAGGATATGGTGTTCCGCCTGCTCACCTAGTTTCTCTAGATGCTGGACCTGTGTTTTGATTTTATCTGCGGTATAGAGGTCGTCATGACTCAGCCACGAGAACCATTCGCCTCGCATCTTCTCGATTCCTAAATTGAGCGCAGTCGATACCCCGCCATTCGGTTTTTCGAAGTACCGAATCCGATTCCCAAAGCTACGGGCAATCTCCGCCGTCGCCCCACCATCGGTCGAGCCATCGTTGACTACAATCACTTCTACCCGCTCATACGTTTGGGCGAGGGCACTTTCAATCGTTTCCTTCAAATAGTCCGCTCCATTGTAGACGGGGATGACAATCGAGACGAGTGGGTTTTTCATTTCGCTTCCTCCTCTTGCTTCCCGTAATTCAAATCAAATCAGCCGATTGATGCTTCATTCATACGTGTATGCGTAGTATGCATCCTTGCCGGCTCGTTCTCGTTTGTTCATCACGATCCCCAACATATGGGCGCCAGACAAGACGAGTTGTTCTTTCGCTTTCAGCACTAGGTCCCGATTCGAATTATCACAACCCACGACGAGGATTGTCCCATCGGTCTCACTCGCGAGAAGTCGGCTGTCCGCCACGTGCATGAGCGGTGGCGCATCCAAGATGATCAAGTCGTACTTCGCTTTCACCTCATCCAACAATTGCTTCATCATCGGCGATGCGAGCAGTTCCGACGGGTTCGGCGGAATCGGACCCGCTGCCAACAAGTGAAGCTTCGGCACTTTTGTCATTTGAACCGAACGGTCGAACGTCGTCCGTTTGGCGAGGACGGTGGACAATCCCGTTTGACCCGCAAGCTGGAACGTGAAATGGACCGTCGGCTTGCGCATGTCACAATCCATGAGCAGCACCTTTTTTCCAAGTTGTGCGTAGACGATGGCCAAGTTCGAGGCCGTCGTCGATTTCCCTTCGCCTGGTGAAGCCGATGTGACGACGATCGTTTGTAACGTGGCCCCAAGCGCCGTGAACTGTAGATTGGTGCGAATCGTTCGATATTGTTCAGCGATTGGGGATTTAGGATTGGCTAGCGTGATAAGGCTGCGCCCAGAATCACGATGTTTGTCTTGTCTCTTTGACAGGTGGAACATGTGGATCGTCTCCTTTCGGCTCCTTGGCAGCCTCAGTTTTTGGTTTCACTACCTTCGGGTTCATGTCACGTTTTTCAATGACCGGGATCGAACCGATGACCGGCATTGCCAAAATCAGTTCGGCCTCACGCTCATCGTGAATCCGTTTATCGAACGTATGACGGATGAGGGCGAGTACGCCTCCGACCACAAAGCCCGCAAGCAGCCCGATCGCAGTATTCATAATGATATTCGGGGCGATTGGTTCGCCTGGTACGACGGCTTCTGATAGGATGCGAACATTGTCGATATTCATCAAATCAGGAATCTCACTGGCGAACACGCGTGTGATGACGTTGGCAATCTCGGTAGCAACGACCGGATTCCCGTACTCCACAACGATGTTAATGACTTGTGATTCTTCTTCACTTTCGACTAAAAGAATCTCACTAATGTCTTTCGGTGCTTCCGCCACTCGAGCTTGGACCTCGTTCAAAATGGCCGGGCTGCGCATAATGACTCGATATGTGTTCACAAGAGATAGTGAAGATGAGACTTGTGAACTGTCGACGACATTCGTACCGGCCTCTTCCTTCGGTACAATCAGTACTTGTGTCGAGGCCTCATAAGTCGGTGCAATCACATACTGGCTTAAATAGTAGGCTGCACCCCCGCCCACGAGGATCATCAAGAAAAGAAGCAACATATTTTTCTTTAACACCCCGAATATTTCTGAGAGTAACATCGTTTGACTTTTCACTCATAAGCCCTCCTTCAGACAAAGTTGCGTACACTAAAATCCAGTCGTGACGTTGAGGTCGTTCTCTGTCTTTACTCCTTACCCGACGCTCACTGCAAATCGGAAAGAAATCTTTACCATCTTTTCATGAACTATCATGTCGGCTTATCCTGAACGAATTGGGAATAGATGCGACGCATCTCCGATTTCGAACGGTCGACGTCGAACGCTTTGACCGACTCACTGTTATGGAGCCCCATCTGATGGGACAAATCGAAATCGAGTTGCATCGTCCGGATGGCCCGGGCGAATCCGGTCACGTCTTCCGGCGAACATTTGTAGCCGGTCACCCCGTCGATCGAATAGTCATTGATGCCATGCACGTTCGACGTGATGAGCGGGAGTCCGGCGGCCATCGCCTCGAGCGCGGCCATGCCGAGCCCTTCCCGTTTCGATGGGAAGACGAAGCAGTCCGCCGCCTTCATCACTTCGATGACGTCGTCCCGGAAACCGAGCAAGACCACTTGCCGCTCGAGCCCGAGCTGACGAATGAGCCGCTCGAGGTTTTCCTTGTTGTCACCCGTCCCGGCGATCAAATAACGTAGCGTCGGTTCCTTGAGCGAAGCGATGGCGCGGATAATCGTCTCGTGGTTCTTGTTCTCATTCAACTCGCCGACCGACAACAAGACGAAGTCAGTGTCACTGTCGATGCCGAGCGTTAGACGTTTTGCAGGTCGGTCAATCGTAACCGCCTCGATCCGTTTCGTGTCGACGCCAATCCCCGGGATGCGGAACGTGTGCGACGTCTTGAACGTTTGTGCCCGCGAGAAGTCCTCTTCGTTGATGGTGACGATCGTGTCGGTCATGCGGGCGAGCGTCCGTTCGACCGGATAATACAGCATCCAGTTGAGCGACGGACTCCCTTTGAAGAAATGAAAGCCATGCGCGGTGTACATGCATGGTGTGTGCGTCTGACGCGCGACGAGCCGGCCGACGACCCCGCCGATCGGCGAGTGGCAGTGGATGAAGTGATAGCGGTTCGCCGTCATCACGGCTTTCAACTGTTGATAGGCGCGGACGTGGCCGTTCATCTTCTTGATGTCGCGCTCGAAATCGATTTGGAAGAGCGTGACGCCGTTCGCCTCTAAGTCCTGTTTGATGCGGGCAATCTTCTCCGGCGAATACATGCTTCCCCATTCAAAGTTCGTGGCAACATCGACTTGATACCCCATCTCTTGGAGCATGCGGATATTGTCGCGGTTAAAGCTCTCGATCATCGAGACGACCGAGGCGACCATGAGCACTCGTTTCATCGTTTTCTCCTCCTCACACACGTTTCCGAAGATAATCGACCCCACGCAACATTAAGACGAGCGGTACGGTCTGTTCATGTTTACAGAGCTGGAAGAACGTCCGCCATTTGATGTCGAAATAACGCATATCCATCTGCGAGTAGGCGCGTTTATATTCTTCTTGCCGGAGCACTTGTTTCAACGACTCTGCCTGGGCGAAAAGTGACTTCGGCGCGGCGAGTTCGTTCAAGCCGATGCCGATCATGCTGAGGGCGATTCGATTATAGAGCGCGTGATTGTAATCCTCTCCAAGCTGATGTGTCTCGATATAGCGCATCAAGATATGGAAGAACTGCATGCGTGAAGCGATGAGATCTTTATGATAAACACTCGTTTCCGACCTTCTATTCGTTTTTCGATAATGGTAGACCGGATAATCGATATAAATGAATCGGTGGCAATGCTCCAACGCTTGGATTTGAAAATATAAGTCGACGAACGTACCATATGGTCCACCAAATGATAAATGTTTGATGAGATCGCGATGATAGAGCGTGATGCAGTTCGAATTGAGCGCATCCACCGTTTCCGGGTGAGCCAGTTCCTCCCCGACAAGTCCGAACAGACGGCGATGGACATAGCGTCTCGTCTCCTCTGCGTTATATGACAAAAAGTCCGCTTCAAAGATTCGTTTCGGGAGTGAGCGTCCTTCGTATTCGCGCACATACGTCCCCATGACAGCGTCGGCACGTTCAGCCTCTGCATGTTCGACCATCAACCGAATCGCATCCAGGTCCAGCCAATCGTCACTGTCGATGAACATGATGTACTCACCCGATGCCAGTTGAAGCCCTCGATTCCGACAAGCGGAACATCCGCGATTCGTCTGGCTGATGATACGAACACGCGGATCTTTGTCGTAGGTCAACGCAATGTCGAGACTGTGATCCGTACTGCCGTCATCGATACAAATGATTTCAAGATGGGGATATGTTTGGTGGACGAGGCTGTCGAGACACTGTCTCAAATAGGCGCTTGTGTTATAGATGGGTACGACCAAACTGACGAGCGGGGTAAGGCTTGGCATGTGGGTCACTCCTTCTAAGTTGTCGTTTCATGATGTGAGGATGCTATCCTCGTTGTTCCCGTAAGCCCTTTCCGGTAACTCACAAACGGAATGAGCCGTGGATAATCTTTTTGTGAAGTATAAAAAACGAAAAAAACCGATTGCATCATCGCAATCGGTTCGTCTATTGAGGTGTAACTATGGAGTTAACATGTCCTGATAAATCTCTAGCAGACGTTGTAGATTCAATTCTTGGTCGTGGGTGACTTTTGCCCGTTGCTGCGCTGCTGCGGATAAGCTTTTAGCTAGCACATCGTCCTCAAAAACTTTACAGACATAATAAGCCAACATGTAAGGGGCATCATGTTGGTACAGGAACCCTTCTTTTTTATCGGTCAACATATCACTCGTCCCACCTACATAAGACGCGACGGATGGCACTCCTAATAGCATCGCCTCTGCCAATGAATTCGGACTGTTTTCGATGGTAGACGGACAGACAAATACATGGGACTTGAGATAACGTTGGCACATGGCTTGCTCATCCAACGTTCCCGTGAATGAAATATGCCCGCTTAAGTTATACTGGTCAATCAATGATTGAATATAATTGCCATAATGTGTGGCGAACAGCTTATTTTTCAAACCGGACCGATCCGTCAAATCGCTGCCGCCAATGTACAACCTCGCGTCCGGATACCGTTGCAAAATCAACGGCATGGCTTCTAACATGAAATGCAACCCTTTGATGGAATATTGACCTTGGCTCAAGAAAATCGAATGGGGCTCACATTTCTCCCGCTCCCACGTCTCATGGTAAAACGATTCCCGTAACGTCTCGTTGCAATGGAAGTAAGTGGCCTGGTCATTAATTTGTGAGACACACGCCCGGTCCCAAGTTGTTCTGCCGATGACATGGTCCACTTTCCGAATCGCCTCCCGTTCAGCCTCCCCGCGCACTTGGAACGTTTTTCGCAATCCGCTCACATGGTCGTGACGAACCCAGTTTCGAAACGTTTTATTGTGAATGGCGTCTTGGGGCAGTCCGGCAAACGTATGTTTCTCGATGACGGAGACGAGTCCTTGGATGGACACCACCGTCTTCACACCTTGTCGTCGGCAAGCGTTGACCATCGCTAACGTGTGCGGCATCTCTGTCCCAAAGATATGAACGAGGTCTGGCGACACTTCCTGGAGAATTGCTGCAAACCGCTGATGATTTTGAATAGAAGGATCACTCACCTTTTTTATCGGAGAAAATGGATAATATATGATTTTGTCTCCTTCTAACCGTTTCACGCGCTTCGCTTGTTTACTTGGAAATGCGACTGAAAGTTTTACTTCATCAAGATTTGATAAATATCTAGAGGTGTTGACGAGCCATCCACCATATGGGGTTGATGATTCATGTAATAAATGACTTGCCTCGGGCAAAGGAACATTAATCAACCATAACACCTTCATACAAGTCTCACCATCCATCTCTATACGTTATAGTCCTCTCGTTCCCTTATTCGGTCTTGAGCCCCTCACTTCCTTTGTCAGTGAACGATTTACACGTATGCACTGTAGGTCAATTGTTTAACTGCTCGATTTTCAGGTGATCCATAATGTTATGAAATAAACGCTCGTTCACCCGGTCCGACACGTACGAATTGTGGGGGGTGAGCGTCACCCACTCGAAGTTATAGAGCGGATGATCGGACGGGAGCGGCTCGGTCTCAAAGACATCCAAGGCGACCCCGAAGAACTTTCCTTCCTCGAGTGCCGCGATGAGCGCCTCCTCGTCGATGATCGATCCGCGCGCCACATTCAATAGGACGGCATCTTCCTTCATCGCCGCAATCGCCTCGGCATCGATCACATGATACGTGTCGTCGGTGAGTGGCAAGGCGACGACGACGACGTCACTCTCCGCCAATACATCATGCAACTCATCCATCAACACGTAACGGTCGACGAACGGCACTTGTTTCTCGCGATGACCGACACCGATGATCGTCATATCAAACGCCCGGAGCCGGGTCGCAACCGCCTCCCCGACATGACCGAGCCCAAGCAAGGCCACGGTCTTCCCAGTCAATTCGCGTAAACGGCGTTCCTTCTCCCAATGCCGATTCGCCTGCTTCTCGCGAAATGCTGCCCCGTGCTTCATGAAGTCGAGCAGCTGCCAGACGACCCATTCGGCCATCGGCACGGCATACGTGTCGCCGGCGTTATAAACACGGATACCTCGGTCCTCGAGCTCGTCGAGCGGAAGACGGTCGAGTCCGGCACTGACGGCTTGGACGAACCGCAGCCGTTCAAAATCGTCGACGTGACAATATTGGAACACGTTGTTACAAATCAAGCCCTCGACTTCTGAAACGTCGATGTCAGTGACATCCGCCTCTTCACGGAGCGTCGTCACTGTATAGCCAAGTTGTTCGAGTTTTGCGAGTAGTTCAGGAGTCAATCGCACTCCTGTCGACAGCAAATTCAAGATAAGATCCCCTTCCGGTTCTGGATTTCCGCCGTGATGGCATCGACGGTCGAGACGAGGCTCAACCGATTCAATTCCAACCACTCCGGTGTCGCGTGTTCGAGCTGTTGCTCGTACACTCTAATTTTCCATACCCCTTCTTGGAACATTTGTGCCTGTTTGGCGTCAAGTTTTCCAATCGAACCAACGTTAAAAAAGCTGCGCGATAGAATCGCAAGTGACGAACCGAGCCGGACATGCTCCCCAATCACTTTCTCGGCCGGGAGCTTCCCTTCCCCAATCCGGGCGATGCCACCAAAGCCATACGGGATGCCGACCGCCTGCATTTGACGAACAATCGCCTCGATTGTTCCGTCGGCGAGCGGCTCGAATAGGAAACTTTGTCCGTAACTCAAATGAAGGTCGTTCAGCCCGATATGAATATAGTCGATGCCTGTTAATTTGAGCACGTCCGACATACAAGCGACGGCCTCTTTCGTCTCACACAACAGACAGACTTTGGCTCGCTTGTCGACGAGCTCGATGAACGTCTCAACTTCGTCAACCGTCTTGTAGTACGGCAACATGACGACGTCCGCTCCACGGTTAATGACCTCATTGATCTCATAGCGTGAGCCTTGGAAAATCGGATTGACGCGTACGAGCAGCTCGGCATGCTTCAAGACAGCGCGCAACCGGCTCACGTCGCGAATCGCGTGGCGCGAGATGACCGTATCAAGATGACCTTGCCGTTCCTCTTTTCCGTTCAACTCCAAATCGACAAATACCCAGTCGACCCCGTTCTGTTCGGCGAGCAGCGCGATATCCGGCTGGTTCGTGATATACATCAGTTTCAAAGGCATGGCGAGCACTCCTCCCATCGATAGATTACTTTAGGAAAATAGCCCGTCTGAAAAACAACAAAACGGAAATGCGGATAATGCTTTTGCAATCCAAATCATGCTGTTTCAGATTTGTGAACATTCATATTTGTACGTAGTCACACTCCCCCTTCTTCGAATATGTTTTGATATCAAACAATGATCGCAACTTCTTTCTAGTTTTGTTTTAAAAATAGGGAATCGGAAATAACTAACGTACAAGATAAAATTTCGACAGTTTTCGGCAAAAAAGGGGTGGCCAATCATGGAATGGATTGTGATATTTGGTGCAGGCGGTCACGCACAAGTTCTGATTGATATTCTCGAATTGATGGGGGTTTATCGTATTGCTGGAATTTATGATGATAGTCCTTCACTTTTAGGGAAGTTCATTGCAGGATATCCAGTGCTAGGGTTCGTTGATTCGAAAACAGTTGTTCAAAGAGGGATCATTGGCGTCGGAGACAACGTTCATCGTGATCGTATTGCCGAAAAAATTAAGTACCATAACCCAGACTTCAAATTTATCAACGCCATCCACCCGAGCGCCGTCATCGGCAAGAACGTCACGCTCGGTGAAGGGACGGCCGTCATGGCCGGCAGCGTCATCAATCCGAACGCCGTCATCGGTCCGCACAGCATCATCAACACGATGGCATCGGTCGATCACGACTGTGTGCTCGAATCGTTCGCTTCAGTTGCCCCAGGTGCCCATCTCGGGGGCAACGTCCATGTCGGCGCCCGCACGTTCATCGGCATGAGTGCGACGGTCATCCACAACGTCCATATCGGCCACGACACGGTCATCGGTGCCGGGGCCACGGTCGTGAAAGACATCCCGAACCACGTGGTCGCTTATGGCTCACCGGCTAAACCGATCAGGGGTCGAGTCATGAACGAACGATACTTGTGAACACAAAAACGAGGTCTCCCCGCGCCGGGTGACCTCGTTTTTTCATTTCAGCTCGCGATGCAGCTCGCGGTCGGTGATATAATCCGGTTCGAGCTTCAAGATGATTCGCTCGAAATAGCGTTGGAGCAGATACATCCCGCCGACGAGAATGGCGAGTGTGAGGAAAACGGACGGTCCCGGTGACCCAAGCTCGTACCATCCCAAAATCGAATAAAGAATCACTAAACCGAACAACGTCATCCAGAACGGCAACCGGACGAGCCGTTGATACGTCGCATTATCGTTGAACGAGGCTCGAATCGTGCCGAACCGCCACTCGCGAACGAGGAGCGGAATGACGCCAAGAAAACCGAAACCAAGCAAGAGATATTCAGATTGGTCGACCGTCCGGATCAGTGTCCCGGTGATGATGAACGATGCGACTGCTAAAATGATGGCCCAGCGCTGACTTTGTTTTGCGTAGTCGACGAGGCGGCGGATATGTTGTTCACGTCTCATGATTTGGTCTCCTTTTGTAATGGTTAATCTGTGTACGAATTCTGTTCACGTTTGGTTTCAATTCAAAATGATTCCCATCTATAGAAGTGACGGTTTGTCAAATTAAGCGCAACACTTCCTCCGCGAAGGCCTCGTGTGCGGTCTTCCAGCCGAGACATTTCCTCGGCCGCCCGTTGA